>CANRAX010000007.1 GCA_947628635.1 uncultured Bacilli bacterium
TAAAAAAATATATAGAAAGATATTGATAAATAAAGAAAAAATGGGTAGTTTGCATTAAAACTATGCACACTACCAAAGAATGAAAGAAGGTTTACTATGAAAAATCGCAGTGAATTGAGAGATATAATTATAAAAGTCCTTTATCAAATTAAAATATATGATACTGCTAAGGTTGATTATAGTATTGAAGATTTAATTAAAGAACAATTAGAAGTCGAAAATGAATTTGTAAAGAGTTCTATTATAGGTATAATAAAAAATAGAAATGAGATTGAAAAATTAGCTGATAAATATTTAAATGAATGGAAATTTACACGTTTAAATAAGGTTGATCAGGCTATTCTTTCATTAGGTATTTATGAGTTAAAATATACTGATACACCTAGCATTGTTTCTATTAATGAAGCTATTGAACTTGCCAAAAAGTATTCTGATGAAAAAGTAGTTAAAATGATTAATGGTGTTTTAGATAAAATTTATCATGAGGAAGTTTAGGTGAGATATGAACGATAAGTATATTACAGTTACACAGTTAACCCGATATATAAAATATAAAATTGATAATGATGTCAATTTGAATGAAGTTTTTTTAAAAGGTGAAATTTCAAATTTTAAGGCTCATAGTAGGGGACATTTTTACTTTACTTTGAAGGATGAAGGTAGTCGAATTAACGCTATTATGTTTTCATCAAGTACAAAAAAGATTAAGTTTATGCCAAAAGATGGTATGAAAGTTTTAGTTACTGGTAAAATTAGTGTATTTGAAGCAAATGGGGCTTATCAAATTTATGTTAATGATATGTTGGAAGATGGTATTGGAAATTTGTATATTGCTTTTGAACAATTAAAAAAGAAACTGGAATTAGAAGGTTTATTTTCAGCTAGTGTTAAGAAAAAAATTCCTAAAATTCCTAGAAGAATTGGGGTTATTACGGCGCCAACGGGTGCGGCGATAAAAGATATCATTTCAACAATTAAAAGAAGGTGGCCAATTGCCGAAGTATATTTGTTTCCGGCTCTTGTTCAAGGTGAAGAAGCGGCCAGTGATATTGTCCGACAAATTAAATTTAGCGAAAGCTTTGATTTAGATACTTTGATTGTTGGTCGAGGTGGAGGCAGTATTGAAGATTTGTGGCCTTTTAATGAAGAAATTGTAGCACGGGCAATATATGAATGCAATGTTCCAGTTATAAGTGCTGTTGGTCATGAAATTGATTTTACCATTGCTGATTTTGTAGCTGATTTAAGAGCGCCAACGCCAACAGGTGCGGCCGAAATGGCTGTTCCACAGATAAGTGATGTTATGACTTATTTAAATCAGTTGGAAATAAGACTAAACACAGTTATTTCTAATAAATTAAATGGGTATAAAGAACGATTAAAAAATGTTAAAAATAGAAATGTATTCTTAAATCCAGTCGTTATTTATCAAGCAAAAGATATGTTATTTGATAATATAATGGAAAGACTTAGACATAGTGCAATAAATTTAGTAAGTGTTAAAGAAAAAGAACTTTCAAATATTAGGAATTCCTATATTTTGAAAAATCCTTATCAATTATTAGATAAAAAAGCTAATAAGTATCTGCAACTTATTTCAAAATTAGAAACACTTAGTCCGCTTTTAACTTTAAAAAGAGGTTATACTATAACAAAATGTAAGGATAAAGTTGTAACAAGTGTTAAAGATGTAAAACAAAAAGATATTGTGGAAGTTGAATTTAGTGATGGAAGCATAAAGGCTTCAGTATTATAGGAGGAGATAAAATGGCAAAAGAAATTAAAGAAGAAAAAGAAGAACTTAATTTTGAAGAAAGTTTAGCAAAATTGGAAGAAATTGTTAAAAAATTAGAAGTTGGTGATGTTCCACTTGATATGGCAATTAATGAATTTAATCAAGCTATGAATTTAGCTCGAGCATGTGATGAGAAACTTAAAAATGCTGAAGAAGCTATAACAAAATTAGTAAATCAAAATGGAGAAGTTGAAGACTTTGTTGTTGAAGAATAAGGCTTCTTTTTTTTGGAAAATTTTACATGAGTATAAGACTTTCTTTAGGAAAAACTAATAATGTAGTAATGGAAATAGAGGTGATTTTATGAAAAGTAAGAATAAATTACTACAATTTTTTATTGTATTAGCTTTATTACTTTTTCCATTTAATACACTAGCTTATTCCGATAAAATTGTAGTTGGAGGAGAAACAATTGGAATTGAGGTGCATTCTAAAGGTGTATTGATTGTTGACTTTTATGAAGTAAATGGTAAATTAATTGCGAAGGATGCCGGGTTTCAAATTGGTGATATTATAACTAAGGTTGATGGTCAAGTAATTAATGGTATAGAAGAGTTAATGGAGCAGTTAGAAAATAAACAAGAAAATATTAAATTTACAGTTGAAAGAAGTGGTCATGAAAAAGAAGTTTTAATGTCTTTAGTAAATGATGAAAATGAAATCTTAAAAACGGGTTTATATATAAAAGATCAAATTAATGGTGTAGGAACTTTATCATATATTGATCCTGCAAGTAAAATTTTTGGTTCCTTAGGTCATGAAATAATAGAAAAATCAACTATATCAAAATTTGAAATAAAAGACGGTCAAATTTATGAAGCAAGTGTTTCTAATATTATAAAAAGTACCGATGGTCGAGCTGGTGAAAAAAATTCCACTTATAATCGAGAAAATGTTTATGGTGAAATAAAAGAAAATGAAATTACCGGTATTTTTGGTAAATATACTGATGATTTTTCAAAACGTGAATTAATGGAAGTTGGTAAAATAAGTGATATTCATAATGGTAAAGCCAGTATTAGAACGGTTATAAAGGATGATACTGTTGAAGAGTTTGATATTCAAATTATTTCAATAAATGAAGGAAGTAAGACAAAAAATATATTATTTGAAATAACTGATGAAGAATTATTAAAACAAACAGGTGGCGTTATTCAAGGAATGAGTGGTTCGCCAATTTTACAAGATGGTAAAATTATAGGTGCCGTTAACTATGTTATTGTAAATGATACCTCAAAGGGATATGGTGTTTTTATAACGACAATGCTAGAAGAAGGAGAAAATTAAAAATTATCCTTTTTTTCTTTTTTTATAAGTTTAGCTTGAACAACTATGCGACCACCTTTGTTATTTTCACAAGTAGATAAAGTTAGTATTTTATCGTTTTCATCTACTTTTGTTTTCGTTTTGATAATGGAACGATTTTGCATTGTTTTAAGCCATTCTTTCTTTTTTTCTGTGGTTGCAAAATTATTTATTAGATAATATGTTTCTTGATTTATTGTGTAGATAGAAAAGATTTGATAAACGTAATTAGCACTAGGAGAAGAAATGTTTATTACATAATTATCCTTGTTTTTTTGCCAAGTAGAATTAAGTGTATTTTTTAAAGAACCAAAAACAGTTTTATCAAGACGACCGTGACCATAAATAATAGTGTTACTGTCTGAAAAATCACTCATATTACGATAGTCCATAAAAACCCAGCCAGCATAATTTTTGGTTTTATCAAAAGCATGCGTTAAATAATAGTTATTATCTTTAGTTTTAACAATGGGATAATTTATATTAGTATTAGGAACATTTATAAAACCAACAGTGTCAGAATTTTTTTCTAAGAGTTTCGTAAAATCAACATCATAAAAGGGAAACTTTATATAATACCAATAATCACTTTCTTTTTCTTTAGGAGGATTTATTAAATTACCCTCTCTTTTTATAGGTTTAGGTTTAGCAATATCAACTAATTCTATGCCTAATTTTTCGATTTTTTTATTATCTTGGTTCCAAGATATTAGTTTAGTAAAGTTTAGAGCTATAATACAGAAAAAAGAGAAAAACAAAAGCCAAAAAACTAGGGGTTTTAAGCGTGATTTTTTTTGTTTATAAAAGGCTTTATAAATTTCCCTGGAAATTTTTATGTGACCAAATTCATCAGTTATATTTCTTTGACTCTTTTTTTTCTTTGCCAACTTTATCACTCTCTTTTCTTAATTATAGCATAATTATTCTTTTTTTAATTGACAAAAGAAAAAGCTCTATGTTATAGTAAAAAACGTGTCATTTTACGAGGGGGATTAATTATGAATGATAAAAATATTCTTGAAATAAGATTAAATGAGTTGGAAAATATTTTTAGTCCAAAGCAACTTCAAGCAATAAAAGAGGTTTTTAAAATAATGGAAGATAAATATCCAGCTTATTCTAAAGAAGATATTATATCTATTAGTATTGAAACTATTTTAAAAAATGTAGATATACCAGTAGATAAAATAAAAGAAGAAATGCTAAAAGATGTTAAGAAAGACTTAAATTGTTTTACAGAAGATTTAGAAAGTTTAGAAGCAATGGAAGACAGATTAAAATATGTTCCAGAATTAGAAGCTAATAAAGTTCGAAAAGTAGTCTTTAAAGAAACAGCTAAAGTAATGGCTGATTCTAAAGAAGAATATGATTTAAATGTTTTTGCTTTAACATGTTATGTTACAGGTATGCCGTTAGCAAGAATAGCTAGTTTAACTAATTTGAGTATTGAAAAAGTTCAAGAAATAATTTCTGATGAGAAAATGCTTGCTCAATTTAGATTAACAGTTGGTAGTATGATAGCTGAAGGTAATACTAATATTTTTGAAGGTTTAGGAAAAATGTTCTGTAACCAAGCTGTTGATACATATGCTAATTTAGAAATAATTCAAAAAGCTGTTTATGAAAGTTATCCTAAAAAGATTGGTTAGATTAAGTAAGGTAAAATCTTACTTTTTTTAATGAATAAAAAGTAACAATAAAAACATTTAAACTTATAGATATAATTAAGCCCCATAAACCAATATTTAAAAGAGATAAGATAAATAAAGAAGAAGTTCTAACTATAACCCCAATTGTTGTTGCGACAAAGTTATCTTTACTTTTACCCATAGCTGATAAAGAAGAAGAAAGAGGTGCTTGAATATATTGAAAAAGACAAATAGGAGCTAAAACTTTGGTGTAATTTATGCCTTCCGTAGTATGATAAATGATTTTTAAAAAGATTTCTGGGATAGCAATAAAAAGAATTGTAACAGGGATACCTATAAAAAGACAAAGCGTGATGGCTTGCTTTATTTTCCTTTTTACAAAACTTTTGTTTCCTTTAGCATATTCTCTAGAAACAATAGGAAGCAAAGCTTGTGAGATGGCTAAAGTAAAAAAGGAAGGTAATAAAACTAAAGGCATAACATAGCCTGATAAAATACCATATTCAGACGTAATATAATTACTAGAATAACCACAATGTAATAAAACACTAGTTAAGATGATTGGTTCTAAAAAATAACCAATACTGCCAACAAGATTGCCAGTAGTATTAGGAATTCCTATGGAAAGACTTTCTTTAATATAATTAGGATTAGGACGTAAATCACTTTTTTTAATTGTTAAATTTTTGGGTAAAAATAAGATTAAAATAATGATAGATGAAAGTTCACTTATAATATTAGAAAGAATTATATATAAAACCGCATATTTTAATCCTAAAGGTAAAATAAGGGGAATACCAATAATCATTAAAATTAAACGAACAATATCTTCTAAAATATTACTAATTATATGAGGAAACATTTTTTCTTTACCAAAAAAGTAACTTCGACAAATACTAGAAATACTAGTAAAAGGGATAACTAAAGCAATAGCTAAAATACTTAAATAAGTATCTTTATTATGTAATAAATTATTGGAAAGAATAGGGGCTAATATAAAGATAAGAATAATCAAAAAAATATTTATAATTAAACTAATAGGAATGATAGAGAAAAAAAGCTTAACATTATTTTTGGTATCTTCAGAAACTAATTTTGATAAAGCTGTTGGAAGACCAAATTGACTAAGGCCAATAAATAAAGAAAATGTTGGTAATATTAACATGTATAAACCTAAACCTTCGGTACCAATAAGCCTACTCATAATAATTTTTATAAGCATACCTAATAATTTAGTTAAAAAGCCACCAATTAGCAGAATGATTGTCGATTTAATAAATTTTTCTTTCATATTAAAGATTATGCAAAAAAAAGTATTATTTTTCTAAAAACTATGTTATTATTTTGTTAGAGGATAAGAAGCTTTTCTAATCGAACATAAGAAAGATTTTGTAAATATCTTATGTAAAGGAGAAAAAATTATAGTAATAATTTCTTTAAAAGAAAAAAGGGTTGTGATATTCTAGTATTAGAGGTGTAGTATATGAGAAATATAATAACTTTTTTAACATCTAAAGAAATAATTGTTGTTTATATAGTTGCGGGTATTGCTTGTTTTTTAGCTTTTATTATTTATCTTATTGACAAAAACTACGATAAAAGAAAACAAAGACATAATACAAAAGAACTTAATAAATTAATAGAAGAAGTAGCTGATGTTTTAAAAGAAGAACAAGCCTCTAATTATAGTGAACCTATTTTAGAGCCAATTGTTAAAGATGAAGTAGTTGCTTCTAATGTAGTCCAAGAGCCTCTAAAAGAAAAAGTAGAAGTTTTAGAAGATGTTATACCAGCTGAAGAGAATATTGTTTTAGAAAATCTAAATAATATAGATGTCAAAGAAGAGAAAGTAAAACAAGAAGAACCTTTACAATATACTACTATTGAACCTAATCCAGAACAAGCTAAAGAAGAATTACGAAAACTAGCTATGGAATTAGAAGAGGAAGAAAAAAGAAATAAAGAAGATAGCCCTACTGTTATTAGTAATTATGAAGAAGAGCAAGAAACAAATGCTATTATTAGTTTAGAAGAATTGGTTAAAAAGAGTAAAGAGATGTATAGCGCTAATGAATTAAGTCAATATAAAGATGAGGGTAATGAACCTATTAGTTTAGCTGACCTTGAAAGAACAAAACAAACTAATTCAGCTCCACTTTATGATGAACCTTTTATAATAGCGAATGTTGTTTCTGATATGGAAAAAGAAATTGATAAAGTTTCTACTCCTTTACAACTTCAAATTAATGATTTTAATGAACCACTTGTAACAGCTGAAGAGCCAGTAGTAAATACAGTTTCTATTGATACGAACGATAAAAATGAAGCAAATGAAAAAGCTAAAGATTTATATCAAAGTGGAACCTTTAAAAAGAGTCCTGTTATTTCTCCAATTTATGGAATAGAAAAAGAACAAGATTATTTAGAATTAGAAAATACAGCTAACTATGATAAGTTAGATGAAGAAATTAGAAAAACAAATGAATTTTTAATGACTTTGAAAGAATTGCAAAGACATTTAGATTAAAATTATTTTATTTATACAAAGTAGGTTGGGCCTACTTTTTTTCTTTTAAGAGCTACTTTTAAAAAGCTGATTTTTTTGTTATAATAGGCTTTAGAAAAAAAGGAAGTATGTCTATGCGTAGTGTTGGAATTCTTACTTTAGGTTGTAAAGTAAATACTTATGAAAGTGAATATATTATTGATTTATTAAAAAAAGCTAATTATGAGATAAAAGATTTTAATGACTTTTGTGATGTTTATATTATTAATACCTGTACCGTTACAAATACTAGTGATATAAAATCTAAAAAAATGATAAGAAAAGCTATAAAACAAAATAAAGATGCTTGTGTTGTAGCGATGGGTTGTTTTATTGAAGCAAATAAAGATATTAATATTGAAGGCTTAGATATTATTATTGGTAATCGAGATAAATCAAAAATAGTAGAACTTTTAGATCAATATTTTTTAAAAAAGGAAACTATTAAGCGCTTATATGAAAATGAAGTTCGAGATTTTGAAGATATGTATATTACTAACTTTCCTAATCGTACTAGAGCTTTTGTAAAAATACAAGATGGTTGTGAAACTTTTTGTACTTATTGTATAATTCCCTTTGTAAGAGGTAAATGTCGAAGTAAAGAGATGGCAAAAGTTCTTTCAGAAATAAAAGATTTAGTAAATAATTCATATCAAGAAATTGTCTTAACAGGTATTCATACAGGTAATTATGGTGTTGATTTAGAGACAAATTTTGCGACTCTTTTAAAAGAAATTGTCAAAATAAAAGGTCTTAAAAGATTAAGAATTTCTTCAATTGAAATAACAGAATTAACTGATGAAGTTTTAGATATTATTGCAAAGGAAAAAGTAATAGTTAATCATTTACATATACCATTACAAGCTGGTAGTGATGAAATTTTAAAACTTATGAATAGAAAGTATGACTTAGACTATTTCTTTAAGAAAATTGCGCAAATTAGAGCTATTAGACCAAATATTTCAATTTCAACAGATGTAATAGTTGGTTTTCCAGGTGAAACAGAAGAATTATTTCAGCAAACTTTAACTAATTGTAAAAAATTAGCCTTTAGTAAAATACATGTTTTTCCTTTTTCCGAAAGAAAAATGACTAAAGCAGAAACATTACCTAATAAAATAGAGAATAATATAAAAAAGGCCAATGCTAGAAGATTACTAGCTTTGTCTAAAGAATTAGAAATTAATTATATGGAAAAATTTATAGATAAAGAAGTAGAAGTTTTAATAGAAGAAGTTAAAGATGGATATAGTTATGGTCATACTAGTGAATTTTTGCATATAAAAATAGCTAAAGAACTGCAAAGAAATACTTTTGTTAAAGTCAAAATTAAAGAAGTTGATTATCCTTATTGTATTGGAGAGATGCTATGACAGAATTTATAAAAGGAAATTTTAGAAAAAGCATTTTTCGAAATTCTACCGGTTATAATATCGGTATTTTTCGAGTAAGCAACACAAATAGTAGTGCTTTAGAAGAATATGTTGGTAAAACAATTACTTTTACGGGTTATTTTCATGAATTAAACGAAGAAGATACTTATATATTTTATGGAAAGAAAGTTCATCATGAAAAATATGGTGAACAATTTCAAGTAGAAAGCTATGAAAGATGTAAGCCTGAGGAAAAAGATAGTATTAAAGAATTTTTAACCAGTGGTCTTTTCAAAGGAATAGGTGAAAAAAAAGCTCAAGCAATTGTTGATGTCTTAGGTAAAGATACTTTAAAAGTTATTTTAGATAATCCTCAAAATTTAATACTTATTCCCGGAATAACTAGAAAAAATATTGATGAGTTACATACAAAATTGAAAGATTATGAAGCAAGTTATGAAACTATTATTTATTTAAGTGAATTAGGTTTTAATACAAAAGACGCTATGCTTATATATAATTACTATAAAAGTAATACAAGAAAAATCATAGAAGAAGATATTTATCAGTTAGTAAAAGATATAAATGATATAAACTTTAAAAAAATTGATAGTATTTTTCTTCATAAAGGAGAAAAAAAAGACAGTTTTATTCGAATTAAAGCCGCTCTTTTATATATAATGCAAGAGGTAAGTAATACTTATGGACATAGTTATTATTATGAAGAAGAACTTATTTCTTTATTGCCTCGTGTTTTGGGAGTTAATATTTCAGAAGAAATTTTTTTTGAAGCCTTAGAAACATTAATAAAAAACCTAGAAGTTATAAAAGTTGATTTAAAATATTATTTAAAAGAAATGTATGAAGCTGAAAAATTAATTGTAAGAAGATTTAATCTTCTTGCCCATGAAAAAGATATTAAGATAACTAATTTAGATGAAAAAATTAACGAAATAGAAAAGTTTTATGCTATTAAATATAATGAAGATCAATTAGAAGCTATTAAAAAAAGTTGCCTAAAGCATTTTTTAATTATTACTGGAGGACCTGGCACTGGTAAAACAACAATTATGAAAGCTATTGTCGAATTAATTAGAATAACAAATAAATTTTCAATAGAAGATTTAATAAATAAAGTAGCTCTTTTAGCGCCAACAGGAAGAGCGGCAAAAAGAATGAGTGAAGCAACAACTTTAAGAGCTTCTACAATACATCGCTTTTTAAAATGGCAAAAAGAAACTAATAAGTTCCAAGTTAATGAATATAACAAAAGTAAGGTTCAATATGTCATAATTGATGAAGCTAGTATGATAGATACTTATTTAATGGCTAATCTATTAAAAGGTTTATCAGTCAATTGTAAAATTATTTTAGTAGGAGATGATCATCAATTACCATCAGTTGGACCAGGACAAGTTTTACATGATTTGATTGCTAGTGAAAGACTGGAAGTAGTTGAATTAAAAAAACTTTATCGTCAAGGTAGAGATTCTAATATCATAAATTTAGCTTATCAAATTAGAAATGGTAAAATTGATAGAAGTATTTTTAATCAAGAAGCTGATTTAACTTTTATTGATTGTAAGACAAAAGATGTTTTAGATAATATTATGGAAGTTGCTTCTACTTATAAAGATTTATCATATAAGAATTTCCAAATATTAGCGCCTATGTATAAAGGTTTAAATGGAATTGACGCTATTAATAAGGAAGTACAGAAACTTTATAATAAAAAAGCTGATAATAAAAAAGAAATTGTAATAGGGGAATTTGTTTTTAGAGAAGAAGATAAGGTTATTCAACTTACGAATATGCCTGATGATAATGTTTATAATGGAGATATTGGTTTAGTAGATGAAATAAAAGTTGCTCCTAAAAAAGAAACTAATATTAATTTTGATGGTAATTATGTTAAATATACACCTTCTAATTTTTCTAATTTTCGTTTAGCTTATGCGATATCAATTCATAAAGCTCAAGGTAGTGAGTTTGATGTTGTCATATTGCCATTGGTAAAATCTTACAGTAAAATGCTTTATCGCAAACTAGTTTATACAGCTGTTACAAGGGCAAAGAAAAAATTATATTTAATTGGTAATTTAGAGGCTTTAGATATGGCTGTTTTAAATACATCGGCAGATATAAGAAGAACAACGATAAAAGATTTTTTAATTGATGGTATAAAATAACTTGATTAGGAAAGACTATAATTAGAGGTGAAATTATGAAAAAAAGTACAATGATGGCTATGCTTTTTGGTGGATTAGGTGTTATGGGCTATATGTATATGCAAAAAAATCCACAAATGATGGAAAATATGCGTAATATGGTAAAAAGTGCTGCCAAAAAAACATATGATAAATTAGAAGATATGGAAAATTAATAAATCTTTTAGACTTTAAGCGTCTTTTTAGAAAAAATTCTTAGGTCTAAAAGGAAAAAATAAAATCAAATTTGAGTGCTATTGGATTTTTCTAAATACACTCTTTTTTATTTTTGATTTTCTTTACAAAATAATAAGATAGTTTTAAGACTTTAAAGCTGTAAAATAAAGTAAAGCAAAGTTGAAAAATAGCAAAAATTTAATTATAATAGTAGATAGCGAAGATTAGGAGTGATATTAATGGCTTTAAAATATGATGAGTCATCAATAAAAATATTAGAAGGATTAGAAGCTGTAAGAAAAAGACCTGGTATGTATATTGGTTCTACTGATAAAAGAGGTCTTCATCATCTAGTATGGGAAATAGTTGATAATTCTATTGATGAAGCTATTAATGGTTTTGGAGATTATATTAAAATAATTCTTCATAAAGATAAATCAATTAGTATAGAAGATCATGGGCGAGGTATTCCAACCGGAATGCATGCTTCAGGCCGATCAACACCAGAAGTTATTTTTACGGTTTTGCATGCTGGTGGTAAATTTGAACAAGATGGATATAAAGTTTCAGGTGGATTGCATGGAGTTGGTTCTAGTGTTGTTAATGCTTTATCAAAATGGATGGAAGTTACTATAAAACATAATAAAGAAGAGTATTTTATTAGTTTTCAGAATGGTGGCGAAGTTAAAGAGCCATTGAAAAAGATAGGAACTACTAATAAAACAGGAACAACAGTCAGATTTTTGCCCGATGATACTATTTTTTCAACGATAAATTTTTCCTATACAACAATTTGTGAAAGAATGCAAGAGTCAGCCTTTTTACTTAAAGGAATTACTATCGAAGTTATTGATGAAGAAGATGAAAGAAATGCTAAATTTCATTATGAAAGAGGAATTGAAGAATTTGTTGAGGAGTTAAATAAAGGTAAAGAAGAACTTCATAAAGTTTTAGCTATTACTGGGCAAAAGGATAAAATTGAAGTTGATATTGCTCTTCAATATACAAATACTTATAATGAAGAGATAGTTAGTTTTGTAAATAATGTTAAAACAATCGATGGTGGTACCCATGAAGTAGGTTTTAAAACAGCTTTAACAAGAGTTTTTAATGATTATGCTAAAAGTAATGGATTTGTTAAAGAAAAAGATAAGGCTTTAGAAGGTAGTGATGTTCGAGAAGGTTTAACGGCTGTTATTAGTTTAAAAATTCCCGAAAACATTTTACAATTTGAGGGTCAAACAAAAGGTAAATTAGGAACGCCTTCAGCAAAGAATGTTGTTGAAAACATTGTAACCGAACAAATGCGTGTTTATTTAGAAGAAAATAAAGGTATTGCCATAGAAATTATTAATAAAAGTTTACGAAGTAAAATTGCTCGTGAAGCGGCCAGAAAAGCGCGAGAAGAAGCTCGTAAGGGAACGAAGAAAAATGCTAAAGAACGTTCTTTATCAGGAAAATTAGCTCCTGCTCAAAGTAAGGATAAAGCTAAAAAAGAGTTATTCTTAGTCGAAGGTGACTCTGCTGGTGGTTCAGCTAAACAAGGACGTGATAGACGTTATCAAGCGATACTTCCATTACGAGGAAAAGTTTTAAATACTGAAAAGACTAAAGAAGAAGACATTTTAAAAAATGAAGAAATTAATACGATGATTTATACCATTGGTGCTGGTTATGGGGCTAATTTTGATATAAAAGATTGTGAATATAATAAAGTTATAATTATGAGTGATGCAGATGAAGATGGTGGGCATATTCAATGTTTATTGTTAACTTTCTTTTATCGTTATATGAGACCATTGATTGAAGACGGACGCCTTTTTGTAGCTCTTCCTCCGTTGTTTAAAATCCAATCTGGTAAAGATATAGAGTATGCTTATAGTATTGAGGAAATGCAAGAAAAAGCCAAGGGAAAAAAATGTGAAATTCAAAGATATAAAGGTCTTGGTGAAATGAATGCGGATCAGTTATGTGAAACAACAATGAAGCCTGGTAGTCGTACTTTGATTAGAGTTAATATTGAAGATGCTCAATTAGCAGAAAAAAGGGTATCTATCTTGATGGGTGATGATGTTCCACCACGTAAAGAATGGATAGATGAAAATGTTGAATTTACATTGGAAGATAGTTATGAAATATAAAAGAAATAGGTGATAAAAATGCCCAGAAAAAAAACAGAAACGGAAGAAATAATTGAAAAAATATTTGACTATACACTTGAAGATATAATGGGGGAACGTTTTGGAAGTTACTCAAAATATATTATTCAAGATAGAGCTATTCCTGATGCTAGAGATGGTTTAAAACCAGTTCAAAGAAGAATTCTTTATTCTATGCATAAGGAGAAAAATACCTTTGATAAACCATATCGTAAAAGTGCTAAAACAGTTGGTGATGTAATAGGTAATTATCATCCTCATGGTGATACTTCTATATATGATGCAATGGTCAGAATGAGTCAATCTTGGAAGACGCGTCTTCCTTATATTGATATGCATGGAAATAATGGTTCTATTGATGGTGATAGTCCCGCTGCTTATCGTTATACCGAGGCAAGACTTTCTAAAATAGCCAATGAAATGTTAAAAGATATCGATAAAAATACGGTTGAGTTTGCTCCTAATTTTGATGATTCGACTGTTGAGCCAACGGTTTTGCCAGCTAAATTTCCTGCTCTTTTAGTATATGGTGCTCAAGGTATTTCAGCTGGTTATGCAACTAATATTCCACCTCATAATTTAAATGAAGTAATTGACGCTGTTATTTATCGAATTGATAATCCTAATTGTGAACTTGAGACATTGATGAAGTATGTTAAAGGTCCAGATTTTCCAACTGGCGGTGTTGTTGAAGGTTTAGCCGGCATAAAAGATGCCTATGAAACAGGTCGGGGACGGATAATTGTTAAAAGTAAATATAGTATTGAAGAAGCTAAAGGTGAAAAAGCCATTGTCATTACGGAAATACCTTTTGAAGTAAATAAGGCCTTAATGGTTAAAAAAATTGATGATATTCGTATCGATAAAAAAATTGATGGTATCTTAGAAGTTAGAGACGAGTCAGCTAGTGATATTAGAATTGTTATCGATGTAAAAAAGAATGCAAATACAGATTTAATTATAAATTACTTATTAAAAAATACAGATATGCAAATTAGTTATAATTTTAACGTTGTTGCGATTGTTAATAGAAGGCCAAAACTATTAGGATTAAAGTCAGCTTTAGATGCTTTTATTGCTCATCAAAAAGAAGTAGTTAAAAGAAGAACCGAATTTGATTTGCAACATGCCAAAGCTCGTTTCCATATTGTTGAAGGTTTAATTAAATGTATTTCTATTTTAGATGAAGTTATTAAAGTAATTAGAGCTTCTAAAAATAAAAGTGACGCTAAAGATAATTTAGTAAAAGAATTTGCTTTTTCAGAAGAACAAGCAGAAGCTATTGTTACTTTACAATTATATCGTTTAACTAATACAGATGTTGTTGCTTTAGAAAATGAACTTGCTGCCTTAGAAAAAATTATTAATGGTTTAAGCGCTATTTTAGGTAGTGAAGATGTTTTAAAAAGTGTTATGAAAAAAGATTTGCGAGATGTAAAAAAAGAATATGTTACACCACGCCTTACGGAAATTAAAGAAGAAATTACAGAAATAAAAATTCAAGCGGAAGAACTCATTCCTAAAGAAGACTGTGTAGTTATGCTTACTAAAGATGGCTATATCAAAAGAACATCTTTTAGAAGTTATTCAGCAAGTAAAGAAGAAATACCTACTATAAAAGAAAATGATTATATCTTGGGTATTTATGAAATGTCCACGACAGATACTTTGTTGGTGTTTACATCAGGTGGAAATTATCTACATATTCCAGTTCATATTATTCCTGATTTAAAATGGAAGGATATGCCTAAACATGTAAGTAATATTATTGAACTTCCTAAAGAAGAAAGTATTGTTGCCGCAGTTGCAGCTTATGATTTTGACTCTGATAAAAACATTATAATTACAACAAAGAATGGTATGATTAAAAGAAGTAAACTAAAGGATTTCAAATTACAAAGATATAATAAAGCTACATCTTGTATGAAACTAAAAGATAAAGATGAAGTTATCGATGTTTTATTAGAAGAAAAACCTTATCTTTTCCTAGTAACAAATTCTGGTTATGCTCTTAGCTTTAAAACTAGTGAAGTACCACTTGTTGGAGTTAAAGCTTCAGGCGTTAAGGGTATGAAATTAAAGGATGATTTTGTAGTAAGTGTTAATAATTTTTCTCCTCAAACAGATGAATTTATTTCAGTTATTACTGATAAAGGAACAGGAAAAAGAGTCCGTTTACAAGAATTTGAAATATCTTCTAGAACAAGAAGAGGCTTGCTACTAATTAGAGAGGTTAAATCCAATCCCCATCAAATAATTAAGACATTTATTACAGAGTCAAAAAATGTAATTGGAATTAAAAATAATGAAATTAGTTTTATAAAATTAACAGAGTTACCTATTGCTGATCGTTATTCTATGGGTAGCCAAATTACTAAACATAAACTAAATACAGCCTTTTTGTTAGCTAATTTAGTAAGTAAGCAAAAACAACAATTACAAATGGCTGTCGAAGAGGTTCAAGTCGAAGAAAAGCCAAGTTCAAAAAAAGATAATATATCTTTAAAAGAAATTGATGATAGACTTATGAGTATTGATGATTTTCTAAAATAAAAAAAGAGACTTTCAATCATTAATTTGATTTTGGAGTCTCTTTTTTAAATATTTTTTTGACATAAGCAACACTATTTTCATAACCTTTTTCTCTCGTAATTCTTTCATATTTTTTTACAATGTCATCTTCAGTAATTAAAGTCTTATCTTTATCAATTTTCTGACGAAGCTTTTTTATTTCACTTGCTACTTTTTCAGAATCAAAAAAATCATTTAATAAATATTTTATAAAATTTAAGGCAAATTCATTAGCCTTTCTTTCAGAATAAAAATTATTATGATTTTCATTATAAAAATTTAAATCAAAAAAAGAAACAACTACTTCTTTAAAAAAAATATTTTCATTAGATTTTCTTTCAATATATTTATTAATTGCTGTATGTGCAAATTCATGAGCTAATGACCAAGTTTGCTTAACAGCTAATTTAATAAATTTATCCTCAGAAAGATAATTACTAGAAGCATTATTTTCTATTCTTTGAGGAATTTCTAAATACATTTTTTGATTCATATAACATGTTTTAAAATTATTATCTTTACAAAAATAAATACTTTCAAAAGGTAAATTAAAATATTGGGATAAATAAATAAAAGTTTCTTGAAATAAAATATTTAAATCATCATAACAATAATCTTTTTTATTAGTAAAATACTTATTAAAATAGTTTTCTAAAGCATTAATATCAATATATAAGCTATTAAAATAACGTAATCTATTTACAATACGAAAAGTTTCTTCCTTTTTATAATTTAAATTTTGTTTTACACAATCACTATCTAGATAAGTCATTAAGTTAGATAAATATGTTAATTTTTTCTTTTCATAAGAAAATCTTCGATACTCATTTATTTTTAAAATATTTTTAATTTTTTTTAATATTTTTTCTTTATCTTTAAGGCTTAAATTACAAAAATTTTGATAATCTTTTATATTTTCAATTTTAAATGAGTTCATATAATTTCCCCCTTAAGACTTGTCATATTATAACATAAAGTTTATAAAAAAACAATTAATAATGTCGAAAAAAGGGCATATATTGTAATAGATAAATTTAAAAAATTATATTAAACTTTTTTTTAAAAGGAAAAGTTAATGGAAAGGTTTGTTAAATATTATGTCAAAAGAATTATTTAAAGAATTTGCAAGAAAACATCCAGAACTTGCTAATAACGTTATGAAAGGAGATGTTTCTTGGCAAAAATTATATGAATTGTATGATATATATGGAGAGGATAGTACTGTATGGAATAATTATTTTACTAGTAATATTGCTAATGTTAGTAGTGAAGAAAAAACGCCTACTACCTTTAAAGAATTTTTTAATACATTTAAAAATATGGATATGGACTCTGTTCAAAAAGGAATTAATAACTTACAAAAAACAATCGGTTTATTACAAGATTTAGGAGTTGCTTCTTTAGGAGGTAGTAAAGTAGTAGGAAATAATAACTCTTATCAACCACGACCATTGTATCGTCATTTTGAGGATTAATTATGAATTTATATACAATTAATTATATAAAAAATAATCCTCCAGTATATAATTTTTTAAGAGAAAATTCTTCTTGGTATAAAGTCTTAAATAGAAATCCACAAGCAATAAGAAAAATAGAAGAATTAGCTAAAGAAAAATATAAATTACGTTTAAGTGATCGGCTAGAAAAGTTATCTAATAATATGAATTTAATTTCTTCTTTTATGGAGATGCTAAAAGAATAATTTTATGATAAAATAAATACATGGAAGAGTTAATGATAAAAATAGATAATTTAATTTTAGCTTTAGAAGAACAAGAAGAAGTAAAAGAAATAAAAAGACTTAATAAAAAACTTGAAAAAGATAAAGAATTGAAGACTTTAATTGAGGAGTATAGGAAAAATAATGATAATAATTTATTAAAAAAAATAGAAAATAATGAATTATTTCAAGAGTATAAGGAAAAAGAGACTAATTTAAATATTTTGATTTTAAAAATAAATCAACGTTTAAAAGAACTAACTGATAAAGGTCGATGTAGTTTATGAAGGTAATAAGTGGTTTATATAAAGGTAGAAAACTTGAAGGATATGATATTGAAGGTACGCGTCCTACAATGGATAGAGTTAAGGAAAGTTTATTTGCAAGTATTCAAAATTATGTAAAAGATAGTATTGTTTTGGACTTGTTTGCTGGTAGTGGCAATTTAGGAATTGAGGCTTTAAGTAATGGAGCAAGTTATGCATATTTAGTAGATAATAATTATAAAGCAATTAAAACGATAGAAAAAAATGTTTCTAATCTGGGTATTAAGAATTGTTTAATAATTAATAAGGATTATGAAAAAGCTTTGGCTGATTTAGAAGAAAAATGCAGTATTATTTTTTTAGATCCTCCTTATAAAACCGATTATATAAAAAAAGCTCTTTTAATTATTGAAAAAAGACAACTTTTAACAAATGAAGGGATTATTGTTTGTGAAAGTGATAGTTTAGATAAAATAGTTTATTCAAATAATTTTGAAAGTATAAAGGCAAAAAAATATGGTGATAAATGGGTAGTTATTCTTAAGCAAATGTGATACAATTTAGATAGAATTGGTGGTAATAATATGATGAGGAAGAATAATAAGGGCTTTGCAGTGTCAACATTATTGTATGGGTTATCAATAATGGGTTTTTTGATTGTTATTTTATTAATGAATATTATGTCTAGTAATAGAGTAAATACCTCTAATTTTGTAAGTCAGGTTGAAGATGAGTTAAACAGATATAGTTTGACAGAGTCAAGTATTAGAGCCGGAAATGCTAGTTCAGATGGCTCACAAGAGTTTATTGTTCCTTATGGTCAAGAAGGTTGGTATAAGATAGAATTATGGGGAGCTTCTGGTGGGGCTAACGGGTCACATCAAGGAGGTAAAGGTTCTTATACTTCTGGTGTTATTTATTTAGAGGAAAACACACATCTTTATTTTTACATAGGAACAAAAGGTAGTGGAACAACGGGTGGCAAAAATCTAGGTGGAAATGGTAATGGTACAACATCTGGTGGCGGAGGTGCAACTGATGTTAGACTAATAAGTGGTTATTATACGGATGAAGAGTCTTTGAAGTCCCGGATAATGGTTGCCGGTGGCGGGGGTGGCGCAACTACTTCACAGAATGGCGGTAAAGGTGGCGATTTGCAAGGCTATAAGGGAGATGGTACTTCTGGAAGTGCTGGCCAAGTCGTTAATTCTTTTGCTGTTGCTACGGGTAGTGGCGGAGGCTTTAAAAATGGTGGTGCTTCTGAAGGAGGCAGTTCTTATATTTCGGGGTATGCTGGTGGTAGTTCCTTCGTTTTTGATGATAGTGATATTAATAATGCAAGTTTTAAAAATCAACAATTAGGTACAGTTTCAATATATTATAAAAATCCAGTATATTATTCAGGAGATGTTGCCGAAAATTTTGGTGATATTGTTGGTTATGATGCACCAGATAAAGGTTATAGTTTTTTAAATGGCTATATGGTAGCTGGAGTTAATGATGGTGATGGAAGAGCGAGTATTCAAAGAGTTACTACTAATAATGGCAATTTAGAAAAAAAGACGAATTTAAATAATATTAAAAAAATTGTTGATTGTGTTGATAATGGTACAACAGAATGGAAAGAAATTCAAGCTATAAGTTCCACTTTCGAAAGAGGTGGTGTTAATTTAGCTAAAGAAGCAACAGCTTCAATATCTTCTAATCCAGCGGCTACTAATCCTAATAATGCTAAAGATGGAAGACTTGATACAAGTGCGACTGTGACAGCGACGGCGACGGAAAAATGCTTAACGGTAACTTTTTCAACAAATGTTAATTTAGATGAGATAGCTGTTTGGCATAAAAATGGTGATGTAGCTAAGCATAGTTTAAAAGCTTGTACTTCTACTAGTGATTCTACTTGTCTTGTTTTAAGTAATTTTAATGGTACGGATGCTGATCCTATAAAAGAGACAACTAATGGGCTTCATTATTCAGCTTATCGTTTTAATACTTCGCAAGCTCCCGAAAATGGTATTTATTATATAGTTCCAGTTAATAATGAAGCAGTAACTTTTACAACAGGTAACTCTACTTTAGCTTCTAGTGATATGACGATTACATTAAAAAATATAGATGGAACTAGATTTCAAAAATGGCGTTTAGAAAATGCGGGAGGAATTTATACAATTGTTGAAACACAAAATTATAATACTATTCAGATAAATAGTACGGAGGCAACTGTTGATGAATATTTAAAAGCACAACCTCGCTTACCTAATAATGATATTGAAAAATGGCGAATTACCCCAACTGGTAATGGTCAATATGTTATTACTTCAGTTTTTGGTTCTAAACTTAATTTTGATGGTAATACAGTAAAAACTGCTAGTTCTACAACAACTGGTCAAGGAACTAAATTTTACCTTATTAATATTGATTATTAAACAATTAAATTTATATAATCGTTGTAATAGCTTGGCATATCTAAGTGTTATTAAATTTTTGAAAAAATTGTTGAAAAATGTTATTGACATAATTCCTTATTGAACGATATAATCTAGATGATAATAGAAGGTTCTATTAAATGAAGAAGGAAAGGGAAGTATGTATGAAAAAGAAATTTGTGTTTTTATTTATGGCTTTATTTGGATTATTACTTGTTCCAAGAGTAGAAGTTAAGGCTGAAACGCTTTGTCCTGATGGTGATGATTTTTTTGCTAATGGTAAAAAAGTAGTAATTACACAACGTGATGATGGCAAAGAAGGTGCTCAATTAAAATTAGATGGTGGGCAAACATGTAATGTTGGAGTTATTAACATTTATGGTGGGGCCAAGGATGAACCAGTAGAAAAAACTGATATAGTTTTTGAAGGTGGTACGGTTAAAAATATTTTTGGTGGAGGCTTTGGTCAACAGGCTGGAGTTAATGTAGCAAATATAACTATTAAAGGTGGTACGGGTGATTTTGTTTTTGCTGGTGGTAATAATGGTGCTTATGTAGCAGATTCTAAAGTATTAGTTGAAAATATGAGCTCATATGCTATAAAAGTTGTTGGTAGTGGTATGAGCCCTAGTAGTGACATCAACACTTATACTGCTAATTCTGAAATAATTGTTAATAATGGTAGTCCAATCGTTGCTCATGCTTATGGTTTAGCAAGAGTTGGAAAGGCTAAAATAGTTATTAATGGTGGTAATCCTTATTTAATTAATGGTTATTATTATGAACCGGAAGAAGAATTTGTTTGTAGTTATTCTGATAATTTTGAAACTGAAATTATGTCTATTGGTAATGAAATAAAGGTTTTAACTTCTGGTGTTAAAGGTAAGGGTGGAGCTGGTGTCGTTTCAGCTAGTACAATAACTAAGCTATCTTATCGCCGTGGTGCTTCAATTGTTTTTCTTCCTGAAGTAGAAAACTTTGGTAAATTAATTGAAAATGCTAATGAAATAATTCCATATATTAGACTTAAAGTTCAGTATAAAGAAACAATAGCTGAGAGTTTAGTTCCAGCTGGAGTATTGGACAAGGATACTTTAAATAATTTAAAGACAGAAGTTTTAAGTAACGCTAATGTTAATCTTACTGATGTTGATGATAAATTTTACTACGATAGTGATTTTAAAAAAGTTTATGATTATGAAGAAGTAGCCAATGATGATGAGGAAGAAGTAACTTTATATTTAAAAGCACTTAAACATATTTTTAGATTAGTGTATGAAAAGTATGAAAATGTTGAAGTAGAAAAATTATTTGAGGGTCATACAATATCAAAAGAATTTTTAGAAGAAATTTTTGAAGACTTCTTAAAAAAGACAGGGTTAACTGAAGATGATTTTGAAAATATGGAATTTTATTTAGATGAAGAAATGACAAAACGTGTTGATATTGATCCTGACACTCATAAATTTAAAATTGGTAATATTGATGATGATTTAACTTTATATGTAAATCTTTTAGCACGTAGAGAAGCTGAAGATGAAGAGATTACTGAAAATCCTGACACAGCTGATATTAATTTAGGGTTAGCTCTTGGTAGTTTATTAATTGGTAGTCTAGGATTAGGATATACTATTAAAAAAAGAAAATTTAATTAATCATAATATATTAAGTATTTTCTTTAGTTGTAAATAAATGTAGGTTTAAAAAATCTGCATTTTTTTGTTTAAATTGAAAAATAAAAAATCGCTATTAAATTAAAAAAAG
>CANRAX010000008.1 GCA_947628635.1 uncultured Bacilli bacterium
GCTCGTAGCTCAGTTGGATAGAGTGTTTGGCTACGAACCAAAAGGTCAGGGGTTCGAATCCCTTCGAGCGCACCATTATGTCGGGAAGTGGCTCAACTTGGTAGAGCACGTGGTTTGGGACCATGGGGTTGCAGGTTCAAATCCTGTCTTCCCGACCATTTATGAATTAACCTTATTTTTTAAGGTTTTTATTTTTGATAGATTTATCAGATTAGTAAGCTAATTAATGAATCTTTTTAAAAATTTCTTTTTCGCGATATGATAAGATAATAAATTACAAAATAAATTCTCAATCCTTGATGATTAGAGATTTTTTATTTGAAAAAATTCAACAAAATATTCTAACTAAACTATCAATAAAATCAAATGCTTTTATTTATATGTTTTAGTAATTAAGAAAATAAAAAAGCAAAAACAAAGATATGACAAATATAATAGAAAAAATAACATTTACTTTATTGCCATCTCCTAATTTTACAATATCATCTTTAGATTTAGCTAATTTTTTTGTTAATAATTTTAAATAGATTTCATTGGAAAGCATAACATAGATTAGTCTTGATAATAAAAACGTAATTAACATTACTGGTATATCAAAATTTAAATAAAAATTGGGCAGAGGAGTGTTGAGAAAAGTTTGGGCAATAACTCTTGAATTATAGATTATATAAACATCTAAAAGAGTAAGAACAGTTCCTAAGACAAAATAGTTGCGATAACTAAAATAAAGAGGTCCTAGGATAAAAATTTCTTTAGCATTTTCATTATGAATAATTGTTTCAAAATCATTACCTAAATATTTTTCTAATTTAGAAGCTTCTATTTTCTTTTTAGTATCAATTATATTTCCATTTGCCATATAGCCACAGTACATACAAAAATCTTTATGAAGTGGTTTTCCACATTTAGGACATTTCATATTACACCTACTTATTATTTTAATTATAAACTATTTTGTTAACAATTTGTAAAATAGTAACTTATTTTCAAAGATTTTACACCTATTAGAAAAAATTGGTAATAATTTTTAACGAACAAATGTTTACATTGTGAAAAATTTGTTATATAATTTTAATGGTGATAGTGTATGAATTTAAAAGAAAAATTAACTATACTTGCGGATAGTGCCAAGTATGATGCATCTTGTTCATCTAGTGGTAGCAAAAATAGACAAAATAAAATTGGTAATACAAATGTGGCAGGTATATGTCATTCTTTTTCTAGTGATGGAAGGTGTATATCTTTACTAAAAATACTTATGACTAATTGTTGTATATTTGATTGTAAATATTGTTTAAATAGAAGAAGTAATAGTATAAAAAGAGCTTGTTTTACTCCAGAGGAAGTATGTGAATTAGTTATTAATTTTTACCGAAGAAATTACATAGAAGGATTATTTTTAAGTTCTGGTATTATAAAAAGTCCTGATTATACAATGAATTTAATGATAGAGGCAATAAGCCTTCTTCGTAATAAATATCATTTTGGTGGTTATATTCATGCCAAGGCTATTCCAGGGGCTAGTGAAGCTTTACTAAAAAGGTTGGGTAATCTTGTTGACAGACTTAGTGCAAATGTTGAATTACCTACGGAAACTGGTCTAAAATTACTTGCCCCTAACAAAGATAATGAAAAAGTTAGTAAAATAATGAATTATGTTAAGAATAATAAAAGCAGAAGGTTTGTACCAGCTGGTCAAAGTACACAGATGATTATTGGGGCAACTAGGGAAAGTGATTTAGATATTATGAATAAAAGTGAAAATATGTATAACAGTTATCACTTGAAAAGAGTTTTTTATTCTGCTTATATTCCCGTTAACAGTGATAAAATGCTTCCTACTATAAAAAAGCCGCCATTAGTAAGAGAAAACCGTCTATATCAAGCAGACTGGTTATTACGTTTCTATAACTTTAAAGTAAATGATATTTTAGATAAAGATAATCCCAATTTTAATTTGCTTCTAGATCCAAAAGCGGATTGGGCCTTAAGACATTTAAATGAATTTCCTAAAGAAATAAATAAAGCTTCATATAATGATTTATTAAAAATTCCGGGAATTGGTATTACTTCTGCTAAAAGAATTGTTTCTTCAAGACGTTATTTTAAGATTACTTTTAATGATTTAAGTAAAATGGGAATTGTTTTAAAAAGAGCCAAGTATTTTATTACTTGTGATGGAAAATATTTTACAGATATTAATTTCTTTAAAAAAAGTTTTATTGAAAGAAATTTGGTTTTAGAAGATAAAGTAAAAGATGATACTAAAAAAATAGAACAGTTGGTTTTGTTTAATGAATAGGGAAGAATTTATTTACTTATATGATGGCTCTTTTACTAATCTTTTAAATTTATGTATTTTACTAATTAAAAAGAGAATAATTCCTTTAAATATAAAATCTGAAGAATATCAACCTAATTTATTAGAAGAAGTGATTAAATTAGATTGTACTGAAACAATCAATGTTGAAGAATTTGTAAGACTATTTTCTAAACGTATTTTTAAAACTATTTATTACTTATTTATTTCGAATGATATTAATAAGGAACTTATTATTTATTATTTTCTTATTCATAGTTTGAAATATAAAGATAAAATTTATTATATGCGTAATTTAAAAAGTGTAGCTAAAGCTTTAAAAATAGAAAAATATGTTGGAAGAGAAAATCACAAATTCAAAGGCTTTTTACGTTTTAAAGAATTAGAAAATAATGTTTTATATGCTGAAATTAATCCTGAAAATAATATTTTATTTATTCTCTCCAAACATTTTGAAACAAGATTAGCTAATGAATATTTTATTATTAAGGACGTTGGAAGAAAGATATTAAGTGTTTATGATAAAAAAAATATTTATATTGTTAGTGAAGATGAGTTCTTACCAATAACTAATCTTTCAACCAATGAAAAATTCATACAAGATTTATGGAAAAGTTTTTATAAAACAATTGGTATTAAAGAAAGAAAAAATAATCGCTGTCGAATGAACTTTATGCCGAAAAAATATTGGAAATATATTATAGAAGTGAGTGATGAAAAATGAAAAAAGTTATATATGGAAAAGAATTAACAGAAAAAATGGATTTGGCTATTAATTTACTCTGCAATACTGTTAAAACGACTTTAGGACCAAAGGGTAGTAATGTTATAATTGATCATTCTTCTTTTAGTCCATTTATTACTAATGATGGTGTTACCATTGCTTCTAATATTGAAAGTGAAGATGAGGTTGTTAATACAATTTTAGAGCTTGCTAAAGAAGCTTCAATTAAAACTAATAATAGTGTTGGTGATGGTACTACTACAACTCTTGTTTTACTACAAAAAATATATCAAGAAGGGCAAAAATTAATAAGTGATGGTGTAAACCCTATATTTTTGAAAAAAGAATTGCAAAAAAGAAAAGAAGCAATTGTTGATGAAATTAGACAAAGAAGTATAATTCCTACGGATTCTTTACTTTTAAAAATAGCTTGTACTTCAAGTAACTCTTTAGAAATAGGACAAAATGTTTACAAGGCTTTTTTACTTGCTAAAAAACACAATTTCATAAAAGTTGAACAAAGTAATAATGAAAAAACTTTTATAAGTAAAAAATGTGGTTATATAACAGATAGTAACATTGCTTCCTTTTACTTTTTCAAAGATAAAGAAAAAATTATATTAGACAATCCAAATATTTTATTAATTAATGATTGCTTAAATGATATAGAAGAAATTAGCGAATTAGTAAATGAAGTTGTTGTAAAAAAAGAAAAATTAGTTATAATTAGTGAATATTATAGTGATTATTTTATAAAACAAGTAGTATCTTTATATTTAGAAGAAAATGTAGAAATTTATTTATTAAAATGGAGTGAATTTGGTAAAAGAAGACTTGATATAATTAATGATATATCTCTAATTACTGATAGTAAAGTTTGTGATAATAATATTTCTTATGAGAATATAGGCAGATGTCGTAAAGTAGAAATTGCTAAAGAAGAGGTTGTATTTATTTATGATAATAATGCCAAAATAAATAAAAAAGTTTTAGAAATTGAAAAAAGATTAAATGAAGAAAAAGATGAATTTGAAAAAGAATTTTTAAATAAACGTCTTTCTATGCTACAAGATGGATTGGTTGTAATAGAGGTTGGTGCTTCAACTAAAATTGAACAAAAAGAAAAAAAGATGCGTTATGATGATGCTGTATGTGCTATAAATTCAGCTTTAAATGGTATAGTTTTAGGTGGAGGAGTAACTTTTTATGAAATTAGTGAAAAATTATTAGTTAATGATAATATTGATAAAATTTTTAAATTAAGTTTGGCTGAAATATTAAAACAAATATTATATAATGCTGGTGTTTTTGATGAAAAAATAATTGAAGAAATCAAGAAGAGCAATTTTCAAAAAATATATAATGTAAAAAGTTCTTTATTTGAAAAGAACAAGCAAATAAATATTTTTGACGCAACGGATGTATTAATAAATGCTTTAAATAACGCTGTATCAATTGCTTCAATGCTTTTGACAACTACTTCTTTGATAATTAACGAATACAAACAAGAAATAAATACAAATGAATTAGACATATGATATAATTAGTGATGAAGGGACATATTTTATGAAAAGAAAGAAAATTATTGGTTTAATAATTTTATTAGTTATCTTACTAGGTTATATTGGTTTGAAGATTTTTTTTCTAAATTTTTATAACACCAAGGATATTATCTCAAAACAGAATTTGCAAAAAGTAAAATTTAGTGAACCTTTAGTTATAAAAACTAAAACAAATATTGAAGATTATTTAATGCATAATAATGTAAAGATAAGAAATGATTTTAAAAATTTTGAATACAAAAAAGAAACTAAAGGACCAACCATATATTATTATACTTTAAAAGATTATTCTGAAAAAAATGAAAATGAGAAGATAAATCCTACTTTTATGATGTCTACTGGTTTTACGTATTTAGAATATTTAAAGGAAGATGAAGTTAATTATTTTAATGTTAAAAGCCGAGAAGTTAGTAGTAAGGAAAGATTAGCTTTTTTGAAGAAAAATAAGATAGATAGTGATTTGGACTTATTTAGACTTATAGAAAAATATAAAAATAAGCAATTAAAAAATACTATCTTTACATCTTTTAAACAAATAAAAGGAAATTATTCAGTTTTATTAATGGCAAGTGTATTTATGCCAGATGTAGAAAGTATTACCGAAATTAAAGGCGATTATAAGGGATATATCCTTAACTTAGGAAATGCTAAAGAAGTAAGTATAATTGATGGTAAGAAGAAATATATTTTTACATTTTTTAATAAAGATTATTTTACAGATCAATATATAAAAGAATTATTAGAAACAATAATAATAGATAGAGGTTAAGTTATGGAATTAATTAAAGTAGGAGAAAAAACTTATTATATAAAAAATCTTGTTAATATAGGAGTTTATAAAATTAATGATAAAGAAGTATATCTAATTGATAGTGGTAGTGATAAAGACAGTGGTAAAAAAATTTTAAAAATCCTTGATGAAAATAATTTACAAGTAAAAGCAATTATTAATACTCATTCACATGCTGATCATATTGGTGGTAATAAAGTTATTCAAGACAGAACCAATTGCAAAATATATTCTTTTGGCGTTGAAAAAGAATTTATTAATCATCCAATACTGGAGCCAACATTTCTTTTTGGAGGATATCCATTTAAAGATTTAGAAAATAAATTTCTAAGAGCTAAAGAAAGTGAAGTAAGTGATTTGCCATTACCAACCGACCTAACTTATTTTTCTTTAGGTGGACATTCTTTTGATATGATAGGAGTTAAAACCAGTGATGATGTTTATTTTTTAGCTGATGCTTTAATAAGTAAAGAAACAATAGAAAAGTATAGCTTATTTTTTCTTTATGATGTTGAAAAATATTTGGAAACACTTACTTTTTTAGAAAAACAGGAGGCAAAATTATTTATTTTATCTCATTGTGAAGCAACTACTGATATAAAAGAATTAATTAAAGTAAATAGGGAAAAAATAGAAGAAATTTTAAATGTTTTGACTGGATTATGTGAAGAAAAAATAGCTTTTGATGACTTATTGAAAAAGGTTTTCGAATATTACAATTTAATTATGAATACTAATCAATACGTCTTAATAAGTTCAACTATTAAATCTTATCTTTCTTATTTAATTAATAATAATAGAATTAAATATGAATTTTCAGATAATAAAATGTATTACTATAAAGTTTAGGTGATGTTTATGCACAATTTATTTGATACTGATAAATTAGACTCAGTTTATGTTCCTTTAGCTGAAAAAATGCGACCACAAAGTTTGGATGATTTTTATGGTCAAGAAGAGATAGTAGGAAAAAATTCACCTATTAGAAAAATGCTTGAAAGTGATAATATTTCATCAATGATATTTTATGGCCCTCCTGGTGTAGGAAAAACAACTTTAGCCAAAATTATTGCTAAAAGTAGCAATTCAGCCTTTTTAGAATTAAGTGCCGTAACGGCAGGTGTAAAAGATATAAAAGAATTTATTGAAATTGGTAAGTTTAATAAAGTAAATGGTAAAAAAACAATTGTTTTTGTTGATGAAATTCATCGTTTTAATAAAGCCCAGCAAGATGCCTTTTTACCACATGTTGAAAATGGTAATATTATTTTAATAGGTGCAACGACAGAAAATCCTTCGTTTGAGGTAAATTCAGCTTTACTTTCAAGATGTAAAGTTTATGTTTTAAAAAGTTTAACGAAAGAAGAAATTATTAAAATTATTAAAAGGGCATTAGGGGAGAATAGTGCTTATCAAAATGTTTCGATTGATGAAGATAGTTTATATGTAATTGCTGGTATTAGTAATGGTGATGCTAGAAGTGCTCTTAATACCTTAGAAAGTCTAATTAATGTTGCTCCTCTAAAAAAAGGAAAAGTAACTATTACTAAAAAAGAAATTGAACATGTTTTGCAAAGTAAAACCTTTTTATATGATAAAAAAGGTGAAGAACATTATAATTTAATTTCAGCTTTACATAAATCAATGCGCAATAGTGATCCCGATGCAGCTTTATATTATTTAGCAAGGATGTTAGAAGCAGGTGAAAATCCACTGTATATTGCTCGAAGACTTATTAGATTTGCATCAGAAGATATAGGTCTAGCTAATACAAATGCTTTATTGCAAGCAGTAGCGGCCTATCAATCAGCACATTATATTGGTATGCCTGAAGCCAGTGTTAATTTAGCTCAAGCTGTTGTCTACTTAAGCATATCTCCAAAATCAAATGCTTTATACAAAGCTTATGAAAACGTAAAAGCTGATGCAATTAAGACAGCTGATGAAAAAGTTCCATTGCATTTAAGAAATGCTGTTACAAAATTAGATAGTGAAATGGGTTATGGCAATGGTTATAAATATGCTCATGACTATGAAGAAAATATTACGGCTATGGTTTGTTTACCAGAGTCTTTAAAAAATAAAAAATATTATCAACCAACAAATAATGGTAATGAAAAAAATATTAGAGAAATTTTAAAAAGAATAGATAAAATTAAAAAATCTAAAAATGAAGAGGATTAGTTATATGAAAAAGATAATTGAAGTTGATTTAGTTAATGAAGAAAATATATTTGAAAAATATAATAAAGAATTGGCAAGCAAAGAACTTATAAATTATATGATTAATGAGGTTGATCCTTTTAACAAAAAAGAAATGATAAATGTAATTTTTAATAATTTAACTAAGTTAAAAGAAGATGAATATATACTAACAATTAAAAAGACTTTAAAAATAGAATATGAAAAATGTGTAAAGGAAATTGATCATAATAATATTTATCAATTCATTTATTTTTTAATTGGAATTATTTTGCTATTAATATCAACGCTTTTTAATTTTTCTTTTGTTTTTGAAGAAATATTTATTATTGGTGCGTGGGTATTAATATGGGAAACAATTGAAATACAAGTTTTTAGTGATACAAAAATAAAAAAAAGAAAGTTAGCTTTGACAAAACTTATGAAAAGTCAAATGAAAGAAATTGACGATTAATCTTAAACTATGTTAAAATAGCACAATTGAAAAGAACTTTTAAAGAGGTGATTTTGTGGCAAAGAAAAAAGTTGTTATTGGTATGAGTGGTGGTGTAGATTCCTCAGTTGCAGCTATTGTTTTGCAAAAACAGGGGTATGAAGTTATTGGCCTTTTTATGCGTAATTGGGATTCTATGGCTGATGGCGAATTTGATGGTGCACCTACAACAGATTTAGGAATTTGTCCACAAGAAGTTGATTATAATGATGCTTTGGCAGTGTGTGAAAAGTTAGGTATTCCCTTATATAGAAAGGATTTTATTAAAGAATATTGGGACTATGTTTTTACATATTTTCTTGATGAATTAAAAAAAGGTCGAACTCCAAATCCTGATATAATGTGTAATAAATACATTAAATTTGATATGTTTGTAAAAGAAGCAAAGAAGTTAGGTGCTGATTATATTGCTACTGGGCATTATGCAAGACTTAAAGATGGTAAACTTTTAAGAGCAGTTGATAGAAATAAGGATCAGACATATTTCTTATGTCAGGTAAGTAAAGAACAATTTGAAAATGTGTTATTTCCAATAGGTGATATGGTAAAAAGTGATGTTCGAAAAATAGCTCTTGAATATGATTTAGTTACAGCTAAGAAAAAGGATTCAACTGGTATCTGTTTTATTGGTGAAAGAAATTTTGCTAATTTTTTAAAAAATTATTTGCCTAATCAGCCTGGTGATATTGTTAATATTGAAACTAATGAAATTTTAGGTAAACATATTGGACTTATGAATTATACAATAGGTCAACGACGAGGCTTAAACATTGGTGGAACAGATGAAAGAATGTTTGTTGTGGGTAAAAATTTAGAAAAAAATATCTTATATGTTTGCCTTGGCGAAGATAACGATTATTTAATTAGTGATAGTTGTGTTGTTGAAGATTTGAATTATTTAGGTAGTGAAAAAGTTACAGAATGTACGTGTAAATTTCGTTACCGTCAGGAAGATGTATCAGTTAATTTGGAATGGCATGATAAAGACTTAATTGTAAGATATGCCCAAGGTGTTAAAGCAGTTACCCCTGGACAAGCGTGTGTATTTTATTTAGGTGATGAATGCCTTGGCGGTGGAATAATTAAGGAAGTCAGAAAAAATGATAAAAAACTATGGTATTTGTAGTTTTAAGCAATAATTTTAAAGTGAACTATAAAAAAAGATGTTGAAATTTCAGCATCTTTTTGTGTTAATAAGCTATAAGACATTTATTAATTTTATATTTAAAATTTAATAAACAGTTTTGACAAATTTTCCCTTATTATCAGCGGCTCTAATCATTTGAGCTAAAAGGTTCAAAGCAATTTGTTCAGTCTTTCTGTTACTATCACGTAATGGATTAAATTCGACCAAATCATAAGAGATAACCTCTTTCATATGTTTTATTATTTGCTCATTTATTTTCATAATATCATCTTCCGTTAATCCATCGAACTCAGGAACTGAAACACCTGATGAAATATCAGGATCGAGAATATCGAGACTATAACAAATATGAATTCCTTTGGTTTTGAAACCAGCAATATTAAAAGCTTCTTCCATTATAGTTTCAACACCTTTTTCTAAAATATCCTCTGTTGAAAAAACGGTTACTCCAGAATATTTTAAAATTTCTTTTTCTCTAGACTCAATATTTCTAGCTCCAACAATAACTGTTCTTGATGTTTGAATTGGCTTACCATCGTGATAAACAGCCATTTCTTGATTATAGCCATTTATAGTAGCTAAAGCTAAACCATGAAGATTCCCAGTTGTAGTAGATTCAAAAGTATTGTAATTAGCATGAGAACTTATCCAAATTATACCAATATCGGGATTTATTTTAGCTGAAGCTAAGGCACTGGCAGTAGAAACAGAAGCATCACCACCAATTAAAATAGGAAAGTAAGCATCCTTAATTTTTTCAGTCATTGATTTATAAAGATTGGTATTAAATTTTTCAACTTCATATTCATTTTTTCGACGGTCAGAAAGATTACGACTTTTTAAAATATTTGCATCTTGAGTAAATTGTAAACTTTCACCTTTATAAAAATCTTTTAAATCATTCATTAATTGAACTGGTCCAAGATGGGCCCCATCGATATGAACGCCTAAATCACTACCAGCTCCAAAGATTATTGTTTTCAAAACTATCACCTTAAATAATTTTAACGTAAAAGTAAAATTATATCAAGGCAAACACTTTAACTTTAAAATTTTTTACTGTATAATTTAAAGTAGTTGTTTAATATTAAAAATTAGAAGAATTTTATCCTAAGGTAGAGGTTGAAAATTAATATCCTTATCTATGAAATAATATGTGTGAAGAACTTACAGTTTGTTCTAATAAAGACAAAGTAATAGACTAATTAGGTAAAATGTCGAATTTTATTAAGCTATTTTTAACAAGTTATGTGTTATACTTGAATAAAGTAGGTGAATTATGAAAAAAACAAATCCCCCTAAAATAAAGAAAAATAACTCTACTTACATTATAAATAACATTAATAAAATTAAAGAAAACGAAAAAAAACTTCTTTTTCTTAATGTTATTTTAATGATTCTAGTAATTGTTTTAGTTAGTTATGTAACGGTATTTGCTGTTGGTAAAAATAATATATTTGATTCTTTAAGCGTTTCTAGATACGTTACGCATGAAAAGACAGTTAATATAATTTCTAGTAAATTATTTTTAGATAAATCGCTTATAGTTAAAGATTCTTTGGGTATTAAGAAAACACCTTACAAGTTTAAAATTGTTAATAAAAAGAAAGAAAAAATATCTTATAAAGTCATATTAGATAAAGACACAGAAGTTATTAAAGAAGAAAAATGTCAAGATGAAGTTGTTGATTTAGATACTTTAAAGTATAGTCTTGATGGAGAAAATATTCTTAGTTTAAGAAATAATTATGTTAATGGTAAGTACGTACTTATGAAAGGAGAAATACCCGGACTTACTTCATTAGAGTATAATCTTTATATTTGGATTAATAACAGCTTATTAAAAGATAAAAATAAAAGCCATTTTCATGGCTTACTAGTTCTAGAAGAAGACTAGTTTTTTTCATTTAAAAAATTATCTATAATATTATTTATGGTAATTGGAGCATCTAAATAAGCAAAGTGACCACAAGTAGGTAGAACTATTAAATATGAATTTGTAATTAATTTTTTGATTTTAAAAGCATCTTTTAAAGGCGTAACATTATCTTTTTTGCCCCATAAAATTAAAGTTGAACATTTAATATTTTTAAAATATATTTTCAAATCTTTATTAACAATATTTTTAAAAGTAGTTCGCATTACAACCGGAAGATTGTTATAATCAGGAGAACCAAAGAAATGAAGAAGTTTTTGCAGATAATATTCTTGCTTTAACTTTGGAAGTAGCTTTATACATTTTTTTAAAATTTTATAAGTTTTTTCTTTTATAAATCGTTTTATTGTCTTTCTTGGCTTAATACCGGCTACGTCAATTAATAAAATTTTAGTGATTTTTACATCATAATAACCCGATAGTAATGCAGTTATTCGGCCACCAAAAGAATGAGCAATTATGTAAGGATTAGTAATATTTTCTTCTTCCATAAAATCTTTTATAATTTTGGCATAATCATAAATGTTTAACGTTTTTGTAGGAATAGGACTATTGCCAAAACCCGGATAGTCTACGATGTAAACAGTATAATCTTTTTTTAAATAATTTATTATATTCCTAAAGGAAGCACGAGTGTTACCCCAACCAGGTAAAATTAAAATAGTATTAGGACTATTCCCATATTTTTCATAGTAAATTGATATATCTTGAGTATTATAAAACATATTTATATCACCTATGGTAATTTATGCCTAGAATAAAATATCGTGAAAGGTCTTGTTAAAAAGGATTATAATATGTTATACTTAAATTGTCAGAAGGATGCGAAACCTGACCAATTTAAAACCGACTAAAATAACGATACGGGAGTTTTGATCAGCTATCGGTGTTGAATACTTATTTAATTAAGGATCCTAATGGTAGCGTAAGGACACCCACCTGTACATGTGACAGGTTTTATCGTTGTCAGAACGCTCTATTCTGACTTTTTTTTGTCAAAAATTTGAAGAATTAAAAAAATAATAGCTTAAAATTATGATTAATACTTTTTCATTAGTAAAATTATTTTAAAGGCTTTAAAAATGATTCTGTACTACTGATCAACTTGCTTGTAAAAAGAAAATATGTTAAACTACACTAGTAGAGGATGATTATATGAATGGTATTAATTTCTGTACTAACAATAATGTTTTAAAAATCCTTCATACTATTTTAAAATTTCTTGATTTGATTTGTATGGTGGTACCTATTATTTTAATTGTTTTATTAATAATAGATATCTGTAAAAACGTTGTTAGTAATGATGATTCAGAGCAAAGAAAGAATTTAATCACAGCCTTTAAAAGAATTATTTATTGTGTATTAATCTTTTTTGTGCCCGTAATAGTTAACGTCATTTCCCATGCTTTGGGCGACTTGGGTGTTGACTATGCTTCTTGTATTGAAAATGCTAGAAACTATAAAGAAAGTGCTGAAATTAATAGTAATTTTAATCCATCTCCATCATCCAGTAGTTCAACAAATAACTCCAATAATAAACCTAACAATAGCTCATCTTCAAATAATAGTTCATCTAATAACACAACCAATAAAAAATCAGAAGTTACTAAAATTGTTCTTAATATGAATAGAGCAACCATAGGAGAAAGATCTAATGTTGTAAGCCGTGGAAAAACTTATACTAATAATTTAGTAAATTTAAAAGTTACAAACGTTTATCCAACAACTGCGAAAAATAAAAAAGTAAAATGGAGTGTTGTTGAAGGAAGTGATAACGTTAAAATAAATCAAAAAGGTCAAGTTCGAGGCCGAAATGGAGGAACAGCTATTATAAGAGCTACATCTGTTGATAATCCAAAAGTTTATGCAGAGTGCAAAATAAATATTGTTCATCCTGTTTATGAAAATGTAAAAATAAAAAGTAAAGTTACCGTAAAGGGAAAATATAATAAAAAGAAATATGTTTTAAAGAAAAATACTAAGGTAGAACTTTTAAATAGTTTAAAAGGACGTAGAAGAGATTACAGCAATCTAAATTTTAGAATACGTCTAAAAGATGGTACAATTGCTACAATTTCAGGAAAATATTTAGCTTTTCATAGTTATCATATTGATGATGGCTATAAAGATACTGATTATGAAGATTATATTAATAATAATGGTTTTACTAGCAAAACTAATTACTTGATATGGGTTCAGCAAGGAACACAAAGATTTTTAGTTTTCCAAAAAAAGAAAAAAAAGTGGGACCTAGTTGAAAACTTTAAAACATCAACAGGCGATGAAGAGGGTAAAAATACAGGAGATAAAGGAGGAAGTACCACTGTTAAGTTTAATTTACAAGTTCGTTCCTTTCAATCAGTAGAAGGAAGTATGAATGGTCGAATGATTCTTGTTGAATATGAAGATACAGGTGTTTATTTTGGTAATACAATCCATACAGGATCTCTACCTAAAAATATTTCTGGTGGTAATCCTAGTGAAAATGAACCATCTTCCCATGGCTGCCCTCATTTATCAGCTAGTTTTAGAAACAAGTTATATGATAAGTATAATGGTGGATCCAGTAATCGATTAGTAGGCTCAAAAGTCATTTACTATTAGAGGTGATTCTATGCAAAATAAGAAAAATTACTTAAAAATTATTGGCTATTTTATATGTATTATTTATGGATTATTCACTTTCAATTATATATATAATCATAATGAGTATTTCGAAAATGCCTTACCTAAGGTAATGATTACTAGTGCTATTTTCTTTTCTATATTTTTAATTTTAACTTTTATTCTTTTAAAATTTCTTTTAAAGCAACCTAAATGGGAAAAAAGTTTTACTTCTATAACCATTACTTCTTTTTTATCGTTTACTTTTTATGCCTTATACAGAATTTTCTCTAACAGTTCCTCTTTAAAAATTATGTTTTCCTTTGGTTTAGAATTTGTAATAGTTAGTTTAGTTCCAGCAATATTTTTATACAGTATGCTTTTATGCATAGGATCTTTTATAAAAAATGATTAATGTATTTAAAAATAATTTTTGTCCTACCAAAAAGACTTAAAAAAATTAACATATCACCAAGTTATATATTTAAAACACCTTGATATTAAGCTTATAGTATGCTATAATAAGGCCTACGGGGTGATGGTGATGTTAATTTTACCAATCGTTAATAGAAATAGAATTATGAATGTTCATATAAAAATTAAGTCAGCCAATAAAATTCGCACGGGTGTTTGCTTTTCTGATGCTAAGGAAAGTGAGATAATTGTTAATAGAGAAAAATTTTCTGATTCTATATTCAGCGAATCAAGAGAAATTTCTGCTCCTATCGAGTTTGTTAGAAGTAAGTCACTTTTATATCCTCGAAAATATTTAGTAACAACAAAGACAGAGTCATCAAGTGATTTGTACGATGTTTATGAAGTTGCTCAACCACCTAGAAAAGTTAATGATAGTCTAGATAAACTTTACAGTTGTGCTTTAACTGACATGCGTAAAGAAATTCCTGGCAGTAAAAAAGGTCGTTACATTTCTTTAAAAAAACTTGGAGTTGATGAACCATTAACAGATGAGAAAATTGCTAAGTTACAAAGAATTGTTAAAGAAAACGATACAGAAGAATGGCCTAAACTTTTTCAACAAGAAGGAATTGCTGATTTAAAAGAAACATTAGATTTTATTAAAAATTTTGAATGCACAGTTATTTCAGATACTACCATTCCTGAAGAAAGTTTACAAGATGTTTTAAAATCACTTGAAGTTATCAATACGAAAGACTCTAGAAATCTTAGAAATTATTATAATAAAGCATTAACTAATAAAGAAGTTTATTCTAAAATTTCTTATATTAATAAAATAATTTATAATGAACCTTTAACTTTAATAAAATCAAGTAATGAAAAACAAAAACAATTAATTAAAGTTAAAGATGAAAGTGAGTTTAAAAATGTGGCCTAGATTTTCACGATTAGAAAAATTAATTGGTAAAGAAAGTTTAGAAAATTTAAATAAAAAAAGTGTTCTTATTTTAGGTTGTGGAGGAGTAGGTGGCTTTGTTGTTGAAGCCCTTGCTAGAAGCAATATAGGAACACTTATTTTAGTTGATTATGATATTGTTGATGTTTCTAATATTAATAGACAAATAATCGCAACTGATAAAACAATTGGTAAGAAAAAAACTGCTTTATTAAAAATGCGAATTCAACAGATTAATCCTTTATGTAATGTAGTTTTAATTGATAAATTTATAGATGCTGTTGATGTTTTAAAATTATTTAAATTAAAGATAGATTTTTTAGTTGACGCTTGTGATACAATTACTACTAAAAAAGAAATTATAAAACAGTGTTTATTAAACAAAATCCCCTTTATTACTTGTCTTGGAACAGGAAATAGATTTGATCCTTCTAAATTGAAAATAACTACCTTAGATAATACTAGTTATGATCCAATTGCAAGGATATTGAGAAAATTTGTTAGAGATGAAAAAATTACAAATAAAATAACCGTTCTAGCTTCAACAGAAAAGCCCTTGAAACTTAGTGATAGAACACCTGGTTCAACGGCCTTTGTTCCTGCTAGTGCAGGCTTATTAATTGCGAGCTATGTTGTAAATTTTTTCTTAAAAAAAGAAGTTCACTGAAATTTTAAAGTGAACTTTTTATAATTTTCTATATAAACCGACTACTATTCCTAGAATAGTTACTTCTTTTAGTATGATAGGATCCATAGTATCATTTTCAGGTTGTAAACGAAAATAACCATTTTCTTTGTAAAAAGTTTTAACTGTTGCTTCATTGTTATTATTCATTGCTACAACTGTTTGACCATTATGAGCCGTATTTTTTCTTTCAACTATTAAAATATCGCCATCATAAATTCCAACATTTATCATTGACTCGCCACTTACTTTTAGAGTAAAGATATCATTTTTTGAATTAATTAAACTAGTTGGTAATGAGAAATACTCATTAGGCATTTCAATAGCTTCAATAGGATTACCAGCTGTAACTTTACCAACTAAGGGTACATCAATAACATTTTCATTTTTTTCTAAGTATTCATTTGGTACTAAAATTTCAATAGTACGATTTTTGGTAGCATTTTTCTTTATATAACCTTTTTCTTCTAACTTTTTTAAATGAAAATGAATAGTAGCTGGTGAATGCAAATTTGCTTCATTTCCAATTTCTCTTACTGTTGGTGGATAACCATTTTTAGCAATTAATTTTTTTAAAACTTGTAAGATATAACTTTGACGATCTGTTAATTTTTCCATCTTATTCCTCCTTAATAATTTTATTTTACCATTAAAAATGTAAAATGTCAAACAAATGTTTAATTTATCCTTGACACGAACAATTGTATGCTATAAAATTTAATTATCAAAGAAAGGAGAGATTAGAATGAAACAGAAAAATATTTTTAAGAAAGGACTTATTCTTTTAGGAGCATATTTATTATTTGCTTTATATTTAATATTTGTAACTGAAAGAGTGGAACGCTTAAATAAAATTTATCATGAACGAAATTCTGATATAGCTACAATTAATGTTAGTAAGTAATCTTTTTTTATGGTATACTAAAAGCGGTGGTAAAAATGAAAAAAATAATTTTAGTAGATGGTAACAATTTATTATTTAGAAGTTTTTATGCAACTGCTTATCAAGGAGTTATCATGAGAAATTCTAGAGGTTTTCCTACCAATGCTTTATATGGATTTATAAACATGATGAATAAAATTATCAAAGAAGAAAATCCTTCTTATATAGTTGTTGCTTTTGATAAAGGGAAAACCTTTAGACATGATAAATATGAAAGTTATAAAGCCGGTCGTCAAGAAATGCCAGACGAATTAAAATTACAATTTCCTAAAGCTAAAGAAGTTCTTAAAACTATGGGAATTAAATCTTTTGAAATAGATAATTATGAAGCTGATGATATTATTGGCACTCTTGCAAAAATGGTTGATGAAGAAGATGAATTTATTGCTACTATCGTTAGTAGTGATAAAGATTTATTACAATTAATAAGTAATGAAGTTGAAGTTAAACTTTTAAAACAAACTGGTCATATTATGATGGACAAAGAAGAATTTAGAAGAACTTATCGAGTTGATCCAATTAAAATGATTGATTTGAAAGCTCTTATGGGAGACGCAAGTGATCATATACCAGGAGTTAAGGGTATCGGAGAAAAAACAGCTATTAGTCTTTTAGAAAAGTATCAAAGTTTAGATAATTTGTATGCCCATATAGATGAAATTAAAGGAAAAACGCAAGAAAAATTAATCGCAGGAAAAAGTGATGCTTATATGTCTTTTGATTTAGCAACCATTTATAGAGAAGTACCACTTGATTTTACCTTAGAAGATTGTAAATATGAAGGAGTAAACAAAGAAGAATTTGTAAAAGAATTAGAAGAATTAGAATTTTATTCAATATTGAAAAAATTAGATTTCAGTGATTTAGAAATTGGGAAGAAAGAAGAAAAAAAAGAAAAAGAAATAATAAGAATAGGAACTGTTAATGATTTTAAAAATAAAGATTTTGCTTTTTACTTAGAAACAAGAGGTGCTGTTTATAGTAAAAGTGAAATTTTAGGTATGGGTTTATATAATGGAGAAAAAGCGTTATATTTAACAAAAGAAGAAATTATTAAAAATAAAGATATATTTGCTAATGATTATGCCAAATGTACTTATGATTTAAAAAAAGATATTGTTGTTTTAAATGATTATAATGTAAAATTTAAAAATGTCGATTTTGATGCAATGATTGCTACTTATTTACTTGATTATATTATTAAAGATGATATTGCCTTTGTAGCTAGGCAATTAGATTATGATATACCATTACATGATGAATTTTTTGGAACGGAAAAAAAGCCTAAATTATTTACAGATGGTGAATTAAAAGATCTTTGCTGTGAAAAAGCTAAATTTATATACGAAACTAAAGAAAGGCTTTTAAATGAAATAAAAGAAGCAGAAGAAACAGATTTGTTTAATAATATTGAGATGCCTTTATCTTGGGTTTTAGCCGATATGGAAATAACTGGTATAAAAGTTAATACAGAGTATTTAACAAGTATAGAAAATGAATTAAAAGAGCAAATGGATAAATTAGAATTAGAAATTTATGATTGTGCTGGAGAAAAGTTTAATATTATGTCACCAGGACAATTGGCTAATATTTTATTTGAAAAATTAGAAATACCTTATCCTAAAAGAATTAAAGATAAAAAATATTCTACTAGTAAAGATATATTAGATAAGATAAGATTTGTTCATCCCATAGTTGACAAAATTTTAGAATATAGAACGATTTATAAATTATATGTCAATTATGCCGTTGGCCTAAAAGCAGAAGTTAGAGAAGATGGTAGAATTCACACGATATTTACTCAAACTTTGACGAGAACAGGAAGACTTTCTAGTATTTCTCCAAATTTACAAAATATTCCAGCTAGAGCTGAATATGCAAGATTAATTAGAAAAGCTTTTGTACCTGATGAAAATTCAAAAATTTTATCTAGTGACTATTCTCAAGTAGAGTTAAGAATATTTGCTAGTATGGCTAATGCCTCTAACTTAATACAAGCTTTTATTGATGACAAAGATATTCATGCTAAAACAGCTAGTGATATATTTAAAGTTCCAATTGAAGAAGTAACAAAGGAAATGCGTAGAACAGCTAAAGCTGTAAACTTTGGAATACTTTATGGAATTAGTAGTTTTGGTTTATCAGAAGATTTAGGTATAGATATTGTTACAGCTAAAAAGTTTATGGAAAATTATTTGGAGTCTTACCCTGGAATTAAAGAATATATGGAAGAAGAAAAAGCTAATGCTTATAAATATGGTTATGTTAAGACTTTAATGAACCGTAAAAGAGTAATTGAAGAATTGAATAATAAAAATTATATGATTAGAAGTAGTGGAGAAAGGATTGCTCTTAATACACCAATTCAAGGAACTGCTGCGGATATTTTGAAAAAAGCTATGGTTGAAATATATCAAGAATTTAATAAAAGAGGTTTAAAAAGTAAAATGTTAATTCAAGTACATGATGAGCTTGTGTTTAATGTTTTAAATGATGAACTTGAAGAAGTAAAGAAGATAGTAAAAGATATTATGGAAAATACTTTTAAATTAAACGTACCATTAAAAGTAGATATAGAAGTTGGTAATAATTGGTACGAAGCTAAATAGGAGGTCTAAGTATGCCAGAAAAACCAGAAGTTATTACTGTTGCTAATACTTTGAAGGATAAACTTATTGGTAAAAAAATAACTGGTTGTAATATTTATTGGGACAATATAATTGCTTATCCAAGTACTGATGAATTTAAAAAAAAGATTATTGAACAAAAAATTAATGATATTAAAACAAGAGGCAAATTTATTGTTATGACTTTAGATAATGATAGTCTTTTAATTCATTTACGAATGGAAGGTAAGTTTACTTTTCGCAAAATTAATGATGACAGAAATAAACATGAACACGTTGAATTTATTTTAAATAAAGAAATTAGTTTTCGTTATCATGATGTTCGAAAATTTGGCAAGATGTATTTAATACCAACAAAAGATTTAGAAAAGGTAAAGCCTTTATGTGATTTAGGATTAGAATTTGATGATAAAAATTTAACTAAAGAATATCTTTACAAAAAAATTCATAATAAAAAGTTGCCTATAAAAACTGTTCTTTTAGATCAAAGTATCATAACAGGTATAGGAAACATTTATGATGATGAAATTTTATTTATGAGTAAGATAAGTCCTTTAAGAAAATCCAGTGATATTACTCTTGAAGAATGTGATTTAATTATTAAAAATTGCCGTGAAGTTTTAAGAAAAGCTATAAAATTAGGTGGAACAACAATTAGAAGTTTTACTTCTAGTGAAGGAGTACATGGACTTTTTCAAAATGAACTTTTGGTTCATTCCAAAGGAGGAAAACCGTGCCCAGTTTGTGGTAATATTTTGCTAAAGACAAGAGTAGGTGGAAGAGGAACCCATTATTGTGCTACTTGTCAAAAATAGTTATTGAATAATTTTGAAGGAGGATACCAAGATGAAAAAGACAAAGATAATTTGTAGTATTGGACCAGCTAGCGATGATATAGAAACGATGGAGCAGATGGTTATGGCCGGTATGGATGTTGCCCGAATTAACTTTACTCATGCGACTTTAGAACAAAGAGAACAAGTGGTAACGGAAATTCGTAAAATTCGCCAAAAAACTGGTAAAAATGTTGCTATTATGTGGGACACAAAAGGACCAGAATTTCGTGGTGGTAAAGTGCAAAATGATAAAATATGCTTAGTTCAAGGTAAAACAATACGGATTGTAAAAGAAAATGTCTTAGGTACAGAAGAAAAAATTGGAGTTAATCATCCAGATGCCTTAGATAGTTTTTCCTTGGGAACAGAGATTTTGCTAGAAAATGGCAAAATGAAAGTAAAAGTTATTTCTATCGAAGATGATGGCGTAACTTGTGAAATTGTTGAAGGTGGATTTTTAGGCAGTAATAAGAGCTTTAGCGTTCCTGGTGTAAAACTAAATATTCCTTATATAAGTAGTGCTGATTTAGAAGATATTGAATA
>CANRAX010000009.1 GCA_947628635.1 uncultured Bacilli bacterium
CTTCTTTTTTTTCGAATAATAATAATGGAGGTGGTTTTATTACATTTAAATATCGTTATAGAAAACAAATTATTATAGGAATTGTTGTTATTTTAATTATTAGTATTTCTGGTTTTTTTGTTTATAAAGAATTTGCAAAAAACAAAAAGAAGCAAAGTGATGAAGAGAAAGTTGTTGCCAAATTTATAAAAAAGGATGACGAAAAAGATGATAATAAAGCTAAAAATTCTAAAGAAGATAAAACTATTTATAAAGTGGATATTAAAGGAGAAATAATAAATCCAGGAATTTACTCATTAGAAGCAAATTCTAGGGTAATAGATGTTATAAATTTAGCAGGAGGTCTTACACAAAATGCTAATACGACAGTTATTAATTTAAGTAAAAAAATTACTGATGAGATGGTTATAATAATTTATAGTAATGAGCAAGTAGCAAATTTTTCAAAGACAAAGGAAATGGAAGAAAATATTCAAGAAAAATGTCAAGGTGATACGATTAAAAATGACGCTTGTATAGAAACAAGTGATGAGCAGGAACAAACTTCTCAAATGATTTCTTTAAATACTGCCAGTAAAGAGGAATTAATGCAATTACCGGGAATTGGAGAAGCTAAAGCTTTGGATATAATTAAATATCGTGAAGAAAATGGTTTATTTAAAAATATAGAAGATATTAAAAATGTTTCAGGAATAGGAGATAGTTTGTTTGCTAAAATTAAGGATTTTATTACTATCTAATTATTTTTATTTAATCCTAATAATTTTTGCTTTCTTAATTTCTTTAATAAGAATTAATTTACCAAGAACATCTTCTTATAGTGAAAAAAGTGTTTATTTTTATGGGATAGTAACGAAGTATAATATTATCTCAGATAAACTTACAATTTATTTAAAAAATAAAGAAACGATTATTGGTACTTATTATTTTACAAATGAAAAAGAAAAAAAGGCATTTAAAAATAAAATATCTTTAGGTGATAAATTTATAGTAAAAGCTATATTTTATAAACCTATTGAAAATAAAACAAAAAATACTTTTAATTATAAAAAATATCTACAAAATAAAAAAATATTTTATACTTTAGATATTAAAGATATAAAAAAGGTTAGAAGAAATAAAAATTTGTATTATAAATTTAAAAATATCCTTTGTAAAAGAATTGATGATAATCCTTATTTAAATACTTTTTTATTAGGAAATAAAAGTTATTTAAATAAAGAGGTAATTTATTCTTATCAAGAAATGGGAATATCACATTTATTTGCTATTAGTGGTATGCATGTAAGTATTTTATCAGGAATACTTCTTAAGATTTTAAATAAAAAGAAAGAAAAAAATTATTTAATAGTAAGCTTCTTATTACTTTTCTATTTGTTAATGATAGATATTTCCCCATCAGCTATAAGAGGAGTTTTATTTTTTGTATTGTTTTCTTTAAATAAAGTTTTTTACTTTCATGTATCACCAATAAAAATTTATCTTCTTACTTTACTAATTATTATATTGATTAATCCTTTTTATATTTTTGACGTAGGATTTCTTTATTCTTTTATGATTTCTTTTTCTTTAATATTTTTAAGTGATAAATTAAAAGCTAATAATTATTTCAAAGGATTAATAAAAGTTTCTTGTATATCTTTTTTAGTTAGTATTCCAATAACTTTATATAACTTTTGTCAAATCAATCTTTTAAGTATTATTTTTAATCTTTTCTATGTACCATTTATTTCTTTAATTGTTTTTCCCTTAGAATTACTTAATTTTATTTTTCCTATTTTAAATCCTATATGTAATATTTTTATAAATATTTTGGAACAAAGTGCTCTTTACTTAAGTAAAATAAATTTTTTAAAACTTTCTTTTTATAAATTTAATATTTTGCTATACTTTGGTTATTTTTTATTAATAATGTTTTTTATGTTTGAATATAAAAAATACCATAAAAGAAGAGTTCTCTATGTAATTATTGTGATTTTAATTATTCATTTTTTATATATGGATAATAATACTTATATAAAAATGCTTGATGTTGGTCAAGGAGACTCTATTTTGATATACTCTAAAAGAGAAGCTATTTTGGTTGATACAGGAGGTATTCAAAATAAAGAAAAAAGTATTATTCGAAATACAACTTTACCAATATTAAAAAGTTTAGGTATTAAAAAATTGCAAAAATTAATTATTACTCATGGAGACTATGATCATATAGGTGAAGCTAAATATTTATATGAACATTTTAAAGTAGAAGATATTCTTCTTAATAATAATAAAATTAATTATTATGAGAACCAATTAAGAAAATATGGAGCTACTAAAGCTAAAGAAGGTTCAACATTTTCTTGTGGTGAGATAACATTTGTTCAACTAAATAAAAATTTAAAAGATGAAAATGATAGTTCTTTAGTCTATTTAGGTATTTATAAAGATAAGAGTTTTTTATTAATGGGAGATGCTTCTATTAAAACAGAACAATATTTATTAGAAAAATATAATTTAAAAAATATTACTATTTTAAAAGTAGGACATCATGGTTCAAAAACTAGCTCATCAGAAAAATTTCTAGAGATAGTAAAACCAAAAATAAGTTTAATTTCCGCTGGAAAGGACAATAAATTTAATCATCCTCATAAAGAGGTAGTAAAAAGATTAAAAAGAATATCTAATGTTTATGTAACAAAAAAAATAGGAACTATAACAATTAATTTAGATAGAAAAATATAAAATATCAAGGCTAGACTTTTTAAGGAAAATTGGATAGAATTAAAAGTGAATGGTGGTGGTATTTTGAAAAAAGTAAATGATTTTTATAAAGTTGATGAAGTTTCTTTAAAACATTCTTTTTATGATGCTTGCAGTGATAAAGAATTTAAAGATTATATTTATTCTTTAAATATAAAAGAAGATATGTTAATGAAATATACTTCAAGTTTAGAAGATAGTTTTAGAGAATATAAAAATTGTTTAAAATGTAAAAATTTAGAAAAATGTCCCAATAATGTAAAAGGTTATTTTTATCAACCAAAAGAAGATAAAGGGATAATTACTTTTTCATATCAAAGATGTTTAAAGAAAGAAAAACTAGATGAAGATAATGCTTATAAAGAAAATTTAGAAGTATTTGAAATGCCACAAAATATAAAAGATGCTAATTTTAAAGATATTTATACGGATGACAAAATGCGAGTACCTATTATTAAATATTTTAAAGAATTTATGGATAAGTATTTAAAGGGTGAAAGACCTAAAGGTTTATATTTAACTGGTTCCTTTGGTAGTGGTAAAACTTATTTAATTGCTTCTTTATTTAATGAGATGGCAAAGAGAAAAGTAAAAAGTGCTTTGGTTTATTTTCCCGAGTTTTTAAGAAGTTTAAAGGCTTCATTTAATAGTAATTATTCTTTACAATTTGATTATATAAAGAAAAGTCCGTTGTTACTACTTGACGATATAGGGGCAGAAAATTGTAGTAACTGGTCAAGAGATGAAATTTTAGGTCCTATTTTACAATATCGAATGGAAAATAATTTACCAACTTTTTTTACATCAAACTTAACACTTGAGGAATTAGAAAAGGCTTTAGCTATTACTTCTTCAGGCGTTGACAAGGTGAAAGCTAGAAGAATTATTGAAAGAATTAAGCAGTTGACAGAGGCTTTGGAATTGGTAAGTAGGAATAGACGAAATTGACAAAAAGTTGAAAAAGTAGTATAATATGGCTGTTTTCGAGAAGGGGAAATAGCTATGAATATTTATATTGCAAGGGGAAAAGCTATTATAATGCTGGCAATGGCCTTTTTACTTTTGGCACTTGGTTTAGAAATATTTATTACGTGCGGTAATGTTAGCTTGGATGAATTATCAACTAGTTATGACAAAGCAGTGGATGTCTCTTTGGCAATTAAAGAAGTAGATAGTAATAATAAAGTACTAGATACAGTATTTAGTAAAGATGTTTATAATAATTTATTGATGGAAACAAATTTAAAATCAGTAAAAGAAATAAAGGCTTCTAAAATATTAACAAATGAAGATATTTGGCACTTACCTACAAAAGTTGGTTATATTACACAATATCCAAGTTATGGTCATGTTGCTTATGATATAACTAGTCCTAGGGGAGTAATGGAGGATATTTATCCAGTCGCTGATGGAGTGATTTCTGGTTTATTTAGAGATCCAGCTGGAGCTTTAATTGTAACTATTTATCACAATATAGATGGTGTTGATTATACATCGGAATATGTTCATCTTTCAGCTTATGCTGAGGGAATATATGTTGGTAAAGAAGTTAGTGTAAATGATTCTATTGGTCGAATGGGACAAACAGGTTATGCTTATGGCGTACATTTACACTTTGCCTTAATCGAATGTAAATTATTTGATGAAAATGATGTTAATTGTAAAGATATAAATAGTTTTTATAATTATGGAAGAAGACGTTATACTGAAGGTTTTAGTGGATTAAATTCTTTAATAAATGTTTGGCCTAGTTGGGGTGTTTAAAAAAGTAAAATTTGTGCTTTTTTGTTGTTAAATTAATTTATTAATGGTATATTTGTGATAGTGATAAACATTCTATGACATTAGCCAGTAGTAAATTAATTTATTTTTTTGGTTTATGATTACATTAGAATTAGCTTATTAACTAAATGTTTTTTACTTAAAACTTTCAGGGGTGATAAGGATGGATTTAGAAACAAAAATAAGTAATTTTTTTTACTTGTCTAAAAAGATGTTTACTTTACACCAATTGGAAAGAATTTTTACTATTACGGATAATGAAAAAGATACTTTTTTTGATACTTTATCAGCCTTAGTTGATAAGAAAGTAATTTTACAAAAAAATGGTCACTACTTTTCAGATTATGAAAAAGATGATTTAGCTAAGAAGATAGAAATGTTTTTTCTTAAAAATAAAAAAATCTATCCTCTTAATCAATTAGAAAAAATATTTAAAATAAATGATTTTAATCGGGTAAAATTTTATAATTGTTTAAATGAATTAGAAATGCAAGGTAAAATATTTTGTCTTGAAGGAAAATCTTTTGTTCATGTACCAGAAGAGTCTTATTTAAAAAGTGGCTGTTTAATGCAATCTAATCAAGGTAATTATTATATAAAAGTTGATGATGAAATAATTACGATTGAAGATATTCAAAATGCTAAAGTACAAGATATAGTATTTGTTTTGGAAGATATGAACAGAAAAAAACATCCTAAACATGGCTATGGAAAAATAATTAGAATTGTTAAACCAATAAATTCAGCCTTAAAAAAAGAATATTTAACGAAAGGTATAGTTAATAAAGACGTCAAAAATGATTATTATTGGTTTGAAAAAGATATGGTTAAAATTCCAATTAGAAAAAAATATTTAAATGGAGCTTTTGTAGGTGATGAAGTTAATTTACTAGTAGATTTTGATAGTAATAATAAGCCATTTGCTAGAGTCGTAAATATCCTAAAAAGAAAAAATGATAAACATATTTTTACTTATCGTAAGGGAAAGTGGCAACCGATAGGTACTGAAAATTTTGAAGTTGTGCTTGAAGACGAGGAAGAATATGAAGAAAATGAAAGAATATTAGCTATTGTTTCTAAGGAAAAGATAGATGGCCATTATACTTTAAAATTAATTGAAAGGATAAGTAAAGAAAATCAAACACCAAGAGATAAAATAAAACTATTTGCTATGGATAAAGGCTTATCCTTTGATTTTGACAATAAAGTATTAAAAGAGGCTTCAGAAATAAAAAAAGAAATAACGGAAGAAGAGCTTGCTAAAAGACTTGACTTAAGAGATTTAGAAACTTTTACGATAGATTCTAGCTTTGCAAAAGATTTAGATGATGCTGTTTCTTTACAAAAAATCAAAGATGGATATTTGTTATATGTTCATATTGCTGATGTTAGCTATTATATTAGGCCTGGTATGGCTTTATTTGAAGAAGCTCTTCGTAGAGGAACAAGTGTTTATTTTGCTGATATGGTTATTCCAGAATTACCGGAAGTTATTTCTAATGGAGTATGTTCTCTTAATCCTAATGAAGAAAAATTAACCAAGACTTTGATTATGAAATTTAATGAAAAAGGTGATTTATTAGATTTTTCTCTTCATAATACTGTAATAAAAAGTAATATGAAAATGTCTTATAATAAAGTAAATGATTTATTAAATGGTAGTAGTATTGATGGAGATTATTTATCTTTTTATGAGACCCTTAGTAATATGCAACTTTTAGCTGGTTTTTTGGAGGAGCAAAGAATAAAAAGAGGCAGTACATCTTTTAACTCTTTAGAATATATTTATGAATTAGATGAAAATGGAAAACCTATTTCTATTTCAGAAAGAACAGATGGGCCAGCTCAAAAAATTATTGAACATTTTATGATAGTTACTAATCAGACTCTAGCAGAATATGCTTACTGGTTAGATTTGCCTTATATTTATCGAAATCATGAGTGCCCTCAATTAGATAAGATAAAGATTTTAAATTCTAAACTTAAGCAAATATCTGGTAAATTTAAACAAATAAAAAATTTAGATAATCCGACAACTTTACAAAAGTATTATGAACAAATATGTAAAAATAAAACTAGTAATGAATTAAAATATTTGTCTAATATTTTTTTACAATCAATGCCTAGAGCCTATTATGAAGATATAAATAGAGGACATTATGGTTTAGCTTTAGCAAGGTATGCAACATTTACTTCGCCAATTAGAAGAGGACCAGATTTATTAAATCATTTGTTCTTAGGAGAACTTTTAGAAAAAGGTTGTGAGACAGAACTTTTAGAACAAATGCGTCCTACATTAAAAAATATTTCCGCTGATTTATCAATTTCGCAACAAGAAGCTGATAATTTTGAACAAGAAGTCGATTTTCAATTATTAAAAGAATTTGCTCATGACTTTGCGGGAACACAAATGGAAGCTCAAGTTGACTTTTTAATGAATGATAAAATGTATATTAAAACAGCTAATAATTTGACTGGTATTATAGAATTGGGAAAAAATTATGTTTTGGATTCAGTTAAAAATGTTTTACTTGATACAGAAAGAAATTTAGAATATCATATAGGTGATGTTGTAAAAGCAAAGATTAATTCATTCGATTCAAAGAAAAGAAGTATTAATTTTACCTTGTGTAATTCTTTAGAAAAAGGTGAAAAGATATTGAAAAAAGAAAAAAAGAATTGCTAAATAAAGTTAATAGTGATATATTTATAGCAGTGGAAAAACTGTGATTAAGGATACGATAAGTTAATGATTTTTTAAAGAGAGTTCGTGGTTGGTGGAAACGAATAAATAGTTAATTTATTACTACCTTTTAAGTTGAATTAGAAAAAGTAATTCCGGGTAAAACCGTTATCTAAATTAAGTTAAACAAGGGATGGTACCGTGTTTTTGCACTCCTAATAGAAATATTAAGGGTGCTTTTTTTCGGGGGGGAAAATTATGGGAAAGCAACAATTAAAATATACTAATATGAATACACAATTTTTAATGGCCTTATTAAGACAACAAAATCCTAATAAGGATGAGATAGTTGAAATATTACAAAAAAGATTGCAAAATATTAAATTAGCTGATTTATTAAAAAGATGGAAAATTGAAAAAAATACTACTTTGAAAGATATCTTAGAAATAGCCATTGCGTATCGAATTGTGCAATATAACTATTTATTTAGGCAAACTAGACTTTCTAATTTTGTGAAAAACTATCTTACAAAAATTAATTCATTAGATGCAATATGCATATTAATGAGAAGTGAAAATAGTGAAGTTAAAGATTATGCTGATTATAAATATCATCAATTATTAGATGCTTATTTAGAAAGTTTGGAAGATTTGAATATTTTATATACTACTGAGGGTGATGATACTTCTTTAGTAAAGAAAGATTTTAAAATATTAAAATTTACAAAAAGAAATGAGGGGAAAAATGAAAATTAGTGTTTTTAGACAAAGCTCTATAAAAATAGAGGATAATAATTTAGTTATTTACTTTGATCCATATAAAATAACTGAAGATTTTCATGATGCTGATTATATTTTTATTACTCATGAACATTATGATCATTATGATGAAGAAGCAATTAATAAATTATTAAAAGATAATACTAAGTTAATTGTTCCAGAATGTTTAAAAAATATTAATTATGAGAAGATAGTTGTTAAACCAGATGAAAGTTATAATTTAGATGGTTTTAGTTTTAAAACTGTAAGAGCTTATAATATTGATAAAACCTATCATCCAAGAGATAAGGATTATGTAGGGTATATCGTTAACTTAAATAATATAAGTTATTATATTATGGGTGATACTGATGTTACTGAAGAGGTAAAGAAAATTAAATGTGACATATTATTTGTACCTATTGGAGGAGTTTATACAATGGATATGATGGAAGCCTTAGAATATGTTAACGAAGTAAAACCAAAAAAAGTAATACCTATACATTATGGAAGTATTGTAGGCGATATTTCTTTAGGTGAAAAATTTAAAGATTTAGTTAATAAAGATATTGAAGTTGAAATTTATATAGAGGAGGAAAAATAATGATAAATATTAAAGAAGATGAAAAATTAAGTGTATTAAACCATTCTTGTGCTCATTTATTGGCTCAAGCAGTGAAACATTTATATCCCGAAGCTAAATTTTGGGTTGGACCAGTAATTGAAGAAGGTTTTTATTACGATATTGATTTAGGTGATGAAGTAATTAAAGAAGAGGATTTAGCAAAAATTGAAAAAGAAATGAAAAAAATTGCTAAAGACGGAAAAAGAATTATTCGTAAAGAAATCAGTAAAAAAGAGGCTTTAGAAACATTTAAAGATGATCCTTATAAGATTGATTTAATTAATAGAATGGATGAAAATGAAGAAGTTATTTCTTGCTACCAACAAGGAGATTTTACTGACCTTTGTCGAGGACCACATATGGAGACTACTAAGGATTTGAAGTATTTCAAACTATTGAAAGTAAGTGGGGCTTACTGGAAAGGTGATGCTAAAAATAAAATGCTTCAAAGAGTTTATGGAATTTGCTTTTTCAATGAGAATGATTTGCAAGAACATCTTAATTTTTTAGAAGAAGCTAAAAAACGTGATCATCGTAAATTAGGTAAAGAGTTAGGCCTTTTTATGATAAGTGATTATGGTCCGGGATTTCCTTTCTTTTTACCAAAAGGAATGATTTTAAGAAACATTTTGGAAAATTTTTGGTATGAAGAACATACTAAAGAAGGATATGAATTTATAAAAACACCAATTATGCTTAGTAAAGAATTGTGGGAAGTATCAGGACATTGGGAAAATTATCGAGAAAATATGTACACTTCTGTTATAGATGATAAAGAATTTGCGATTAAACCAATGAATTGTCCTGGAGGTATGTTGGTTTATAAAAATACTCTTCATTCTTATAAAGATTTACCAATTCGTTGTGGTGAATTAGGTCAAGTTCATCGTCATGAAGCTAGTGGAGCTTTAAATGGTTTATTTAGAGTAAGAACATTTACACAAGATGATGCTCATATCTTTATGAGAGAAGATCAAATTGAAGAAGAAATTATTAGATTAATAGCTTTTATAGATAGAATTTATAAAATATTTGGTTTAACTTATGAAATTGAGTTGTCTACACGACCTGAAGATAAATTTATTGGAACAATTGAGTCTTGGAATAGGTCTGAAGCTATTTTGCAAGAAGCTTGTAAAAAGGCTGGTCATGAATGTAAGATAAATCCTGGTGATGGAGCTTTCTATGGACCAAAACTTGATTTTCATATAAAAGATTCTTTAGGGCGAGTATGGCAATGTGGTACTATTCAATTGGATGCTAATTTGCCAGAGCGCTTTGATTTAACTTATATTAATCAAGATGGAACGAAGTCAAGACCAGTTATGTTACATCGTGTTATCTTTGGTTCAATAGAAAGATTTATTGGTATTTTAATAGAACATTTTGCTGGAGCTTTTCCAACTTGGCTTTCACCTGTTCAAGTTAAGGTTATTCCAGTAAATCCAGAATTTCAAGGCGATTATGCTAAAGAGGTTGTTTCTTTCTTAAAAGAAAAAAATATTCGTGTTGAATTAGATGATCGTAATGAAAAACTAGGTTATCGTTTAAGAGAAGCTCAAACGAGTAAAGTTCCTTATACTTTGATTTTAGGAGATAAAGAAAAAGAAGAAAAGATTGTAAGTTATCGTTTATATGGTCAAAAAGAAACTACTAGTGTTACAATGTCACAATTTGTGGAATTAATTCTTACAGAAATCAAAGAAAAAAGTTTAAGAAAATAATTTATAGATTAATTAAAAAGGATTGAGGTCAAAGATTGCAATCCTTTAATTTTTTTCTCGTCAAAAAAATATACTTGTGATATAATATATGACACTTGAGGTGATTAAAAAATGGGCGATTTGGATCAAGAAACAGTTGAAAAAGTTGTTGAAGTAAAAAGAATTAAAAATTTAGCTAAATTTGGGCAAATGGAGGAAGCAAAAAAAGAAATAGTTGCTTATTTAGAAAAAAATCCTACTGATTATTATGCATGTTTTACGGCTGGACGTATTTTTGAAAGTGATAGATGTTTAGATGACGCGGAGTATTATTTATTGAAAGTTGTAAATAGCGATAGTGATAATAAATATAGTGCCTATGGGACATTGGGACAAATTGCTGAGGATAGAAATAATATTCCTAAAGCTATTGAATACTATCAAAAAGCTCTTATGGGTCCTTATGTTGAAACTTATTCGGTAAGAGCTTTGAGCAATATTTACTTGCGAAGAAAAGAGTCTGATAAAGCCTTAAAATTGATTGATATTATTAAAGAGTCATCTCCTGATTACTATAATTATGAAAAAGCTAAAATTTATACTGAACTAAAAGAATTTACTAAAGCTAAAGAACATTTAGATAAAATTCCTAGAACGCAATTACTTGGGTTTAATAGAAAAGTTTATTTACAAAAAGCTATTGTTGAAAAATGTTTATTTAATTATGATAAAGCTTTGACTGAGCTAAATAAAGTAACCAGTGGGGAAAATAGAGATGGTTTATATTTTAAGGCTTTGTATGAAAAAGCAGTAGTATATAATGCTTTAAAAAAATATAATAAAGTTATAGAAACTTTAAAACCTTGTGATAAAAATAATGAAAAAGTACGTTTTCTGTTAGGCAGAGTCAATGAAATAAAAGGAAATATTAGTCAAGCAAAGGAAGATTATTTAATTTCTCAAAATTCTTATGCTTTGAATATTAAACAAGAAAGTTCTTATCGCTTAGGGGATATATTGCTGGAAGAAGGAAAATTTAATGAAGCAATAGAAAAATATTTAAAGGGTGTAGAAAAGAGAACTGTTTTTCCGACTTATATATATTTAAGAATAGTTGCGGCATATATCCGAATGGAAAAATATGATGATGCTTATCGTTATATGGAATTTATAAAAGAAAATAATCCAGAAATACAAAATGATAAGTTATATCGTTCAGCCAATGCTTTTTTAAAGGATAAGTTAGGTTATAAAATAGATAGAAATACTTTATGTTATAGGGAGTCTATATTAGTAGATTATAGTTATGTTAAAATGTTCAATCATGTTAATTATTATCAAGTTGAAACTAAGCCTAAATTTATTAATTATGGATTTAAAGAGATTTATAATATTGCTAAGAAAAATTTAACTTTTGAAAATAAAGTTCAAACTAATTTAATTGATACTTATGATATTAGGGTAGAAAATATAGGCGTTTTAAATGAAAAAACGACTGATAAACTACGAGTAATTGCAGTTCCTAATACTGAATTAATTGCGGATATGTATCCAAGTTTTGATGAAACATTGAAAGATAAGATGAAAAGGGAAAAAGAAAAGCAAGATTATATAAAAGAGAAAGTATATCAAAAAAAGAAAGAGTTTAATTAAAAAATTCTTTTTTTTTGTCAAGTTTTTGTCAAATCAATAAAAAAAATTTTTTGGTGTTTACTTTTAAGTGTTTTTTTTGTATTATATAAGTAAGTAGTGGTTGATAGTGGTGAAAAGTGGGGGATGTCCTATGTTTATGGGTGAATACCATCATAGTATCGATGATAAGAAAAGACTCATAATTCCAGCTAAGTTTAGAGAAGAACTTGGTAATGAATTTGTTGTTACAAGAGGAATTGAAAACTGTCTTTTTGCTTATCCAGTTAAAAATTGGGAAAAAATAACTCAGAAATTAGAGACACTGCCTTTCACTAAAAGAGATGCACGACAATTTATTCGCTTTTTTCTATCAGGAGCTACTTTAGCAGAATTTGATAAACAAGGTCGTATTAATATTACTCAACCGCTAATTGAATACGCTAAAATTACTAAAGATTGTGTTGTAATTGGTACAGGCGATCGTTTAGAAATATGGAGTAGTGAAGAGTGGAACTTATTTTTCAATTCTGCAAAAGACAATATGTCAGACATAGCCGAGAATTTATTTGAAAGTGTGAATATCTAATGGAAAAGCACATAAGCGTTTTATTAAAAGAATCTATTTCCTCCCTAAATTTAAAAGAAAATAGTATTGTAGTTGATTGTACGCTTGGCTATGGAGGACACAGTAGTAACATCTTAGAACGGATAAAAAAGGGGTATTTATTCGCCTTTGATCAAGATAGTGAAGCAATTCGGCATAGTACCGATCGATTGCAAAGGGTCGGTACTAACTTCACTATTATTAAAAGTAATTTTGTAAATTTAAAACAAGAATTGGCTAAACGAGATATTAGTAAAGTTGATGCTATTATCTATGATTTAGGGGTATCTTCACCTCAACTTGATGACGCTAAAAGAGGTTTTTCTTATCATGAAGATGCTTTTTTAGATATGCGGATGGATAAGTCGGCATCATTAACAGCTTATGATGTTGTGAATAATTATTCCAAAGAAGAGTTGATTAGAATATTTGAAAATTATGGTGAAGATAGGTTTTCGAGAAATATTGCTAAAAAGATAGTTGAATATCGTGAAAAAAAGAAAATTGAAACAACTCTAGAATTGGTCGATATAATAAAAACGGCTGTTCCAATGAAATTTCGTTTAGATAAACATCCAGCAAGACAAATATTTCAAGCAATAAGAATAGAAGTTAATAAAGAGCTTGATGTTTTGGAAAAGTCTTTGAAACAAGCACTAAGTCTTTTAAATGTTAATGGTCGATTGGCAGTAATTACTTTTCATTCGTTAGAAGATAGAATTGTAAAAAATTTTTTTAAAGAAAAAACACAGATAGATACTAAAGTTAAGGGCCTTCCTAATATTCCAGAAGAATATTTACCGGACTTTAAATTAGTTTATAATAAAGCAATATTACCTAGTGAGGAAGAGTTAAATGATAATCCTCGTTCTAGAAGCGCTAAGCTTAGAGTAATAGAGAGAATAAAATAGGAGATGTTAAACTTGCGTAAGACAAAGAAAAAATTAAAAATGTCCAAATTTGAAAAATTACTATATTTAGTAGCTTTGTTTTTATTAGTTATTTCACCAATATCTATTGTTTTTTCAAAGGCCACTTTATCTAAAGTAAATTTTGAAGTTGAAAAGGAAAAGAAGGCTATTGAAACACAACAAAAAACAAATGAAAGTATCACAATGACAATTGATGAATTAGCTTCCTTAACTAAAATACAAGAAGTTGCAGAAGAACAAGGTTTAAGTTATAATAATAGTAATATAAAAACGGTAACGGAAGATAATTAGGAGTGATTAACTTGAAAAAGAGGAAGAAGAAAAATAATGTTAAATATTCAAAGTTTTTTATTCTTTTTTCTCTTTTTTTGTTTGTAATAATGATTGCTAGAGTACTGCAATTAGCCTTAGCAACTAAAATCGATGGTATAAATTTACAAGAATTAGCTGATAAAAGAACTACAAAAGTAGAAGTTATTCCAGCTGAAAGAGGAAAAATTTATTCTAGTGATGGCGATATTTTAGCTCAAAATGTTTCTTCTTATAAGTTAATAGCTTACTTAGATCCAAAGAGAACAACAAATGAAAAAAAACCACAGCATGTTGTTGATAAAGAAAAAACAGCTGAATTGTTAGCCGATATTTTAAAAATGGATAAAGATGAAATTTTAAAATATTTAAGTAAAGAAAATGTTTATCAGACAGAGTTTGGTTCACATGGTAAAAATCTTAATGAATTGACAAAACAAAAAATAGAAGATTTAAATTTACCAGGACTTGATTTTATTGAAAGTTTTAGACGTTATTATCCAAAAGGAGATTTTGCTTCTTATACAATTGGTTATGCAAAAGAAAATGAAGATAGTGAACCTACTGGAGAAATGGGTATTGAGAAGTATTATGATAAAATATTGAAAGGTGAAAATGGTTCTATTACTTATCAAAAAGATTTAAAAGGATATCGTATTGCTGATACAAAGATGTTGAGAAAAGATGCTATTGAAGGAAAAGATATTTATTTGACAATTAATAGTAATATTCAATTTTTTGTTGAACAAGCTTTAAATAATGCGGATGTTGATTTTGATTGGGATTGGTTTCATATTACTGTTCTTTCAGCTAAGACGGGAGAAGTTTTGGCCACCGCAACATCACCTTCTTTTGATCCTAATGTAAGAAATATTACTAATTATTTGGATTTATCAGTTTCATCTCCTTATGAACCTGGTTCAACAATGAAAACTTTTACATATATGGCAGCGATGGAAAATGGAGTTTATAATGGTAATGAAACATATAAATCTGGTACTTTTACAACGAGTGATGGTACACAGATAGGTGATTGGGACAGAAATGGCTGGGGGACAATTACATTTGATAAAGGTTATGCTATGAGTAGTAATGTTGGTGTTATTAATATTATTAGTCGTCATATGAATAGTATGATGTTACGCCAATATTTTAGAAGATTGGGCTTTGGTAGAAAAACGGGTATAACATTGCCTAATGAACAAGCAGGCGCTCTTAATTTTAAATATGAAACAGAGATATTTAATGCTGGTTTTGGACAAGGTATTACTATTACTCCAATGCAAATGGTTCAAGCAATGACAGCTATTACAAATGATGGAATTCTTTTAAAACCTTATATCGTTAAAAAAATAGTTGATCCAGAAACAAACGAAACAATATTAGAAAATACTAAAGAAGAAAAAGAACGTGTCGCTTCAACTCAGACAGTTCAAAAAATGATTTCTCTAATGGATGATTGTGTTAATGGTTTAGGTAATACTGGTTCACGTTTTCGAATTGATAGTCATGAATTAGTTGGTAAAACGGGTACAGCTCAGATGGCACGTGAAGGTGGGGGAGGTTATTTACCTGGTGAAAGTGAGGTAATTGCTTCTTTTTCTGGAATTTATCCTAAAAGTGATCCAGAAGTTATAATTTATGCCGTTGCTCAAAGACCAACAGCTGGTAGTCAAGTTCCAATTAGTAATGCCGTAAAAGAAATAGTTGGTAATTTAGCTAAGTATTATGGTAATGATAATGAAGTAAATAATACGGTAGAAGTAAAAGATTATAAACTTGAAAGTTTTATTAATAAAAGTGTTGAGAGTGTTAAAACTAAACTAGATAGTAATGGTATGAATTATAATATTTTAGGAAATGGTCAAAAGATTGTAAAACAAATACCAGAAAAGGATGATATAATAACTAATAAAGATACTATTTATTTAATTACTAATGATTCAAAAATTGCTGTTCCTAATGTTATTGGATTATCAGGAAAAGTTGCTAAATCTTTATTGGAAAAGTTAAATATTAAAGTAAATTTAGATGGAGTAGGTTATGTAACAGAACAATCAGTTGCTGAAGGAGTAGAAATTACTGATGGTATGGAAATTGTTTTGAAATTAAACCCTAAATTTTAGATATGAATAAGGATAGACTTTACTTTATTAGTGAAATTTTAATTATAATTGTTGCTGTTATTTTATATTTTATTTATATAGGTATCCCTGATTTTAAAAAAAATTTTGGCAGTAGTGATAAATTTTTAAATACTAATAAATATGCTAATATGGTTGAATTCAAAATTAATGATTTAGATTTTTCTTTGATATTAAATAAAGAGATGAAAATTGAACAAATGATGTTCTTTACAGAAAAGACTTGTTGTCTTTATAATAAAAATATTGAAAATAGTAATTTGGGAGATGGTTTAGTTAAAATAGTAAATATTTTAAAAGAAAGAAATTATTTAAAAAATTCTGAAGTTATGGCAGTTATTTTCTATGAAGATAAATATAAGGATAAGTTTGAAAGTGTTTTAGCGAAAGTTTTAAAAGAAAAAGAGGTTTTTTTAAATATTTCTTATGACAAGTCTAGTCTTTTAACTAAGATAAAGGAGCTTGATTTGGATGAGGATGGACTAAATTATTTGAGTACTATTGATATATATTCAAAGAATTTATGTTTAAATTATAAAGATGATGATAAAGAAATAAAAAGTATTAATGAAGAAAGAAGTTATATTTATGCTTCTAATGTTTATTCAAAAATAGTTAAATATTATTCAGAAAATAAGAATAAAAATTTAAATATTACACTTGTTCCAGCTGATGATGAAGGTGTTATTTTTCCTAGTATAGGAAGTTATTATCAAATTGAAAATGATATGGTAATTGCTTATATTAAGTTTGATGATTATGATTATTGTTTTTTAGGAAGTATAGATAATTATAAAAAAGGGGTATGCTAAATGAAAAAGATGTTAAAGTTGCGAAACTCTATTATTGCAGTGTTATGTTTTGCTGTAATTTGTATGGCCATAGGTTTTTCTTTTTTATCGGCTAAATTAGAAAGCGTAGAACAAAATAAGCCTTATTTTAATGTTTCTTTTGAAAAAGTTAGTAAAGAGACAGCTGTTAAAGGAGGAAATATTTCTCCAAAATGTGAAAGTAGTATAAATAATAGTTCTCAAGAAATTAATATGAAATGTAGTTTATATGCTCCTCATGATGAATTATCTTATTTTATAGTTATAAAAAATATAGGTAATATCCCTGCTAATATAATTGGTATAAAAGAAAATACTGAATTTAGTAATAATTTAAATATAAAAAATGCACCTATAAAAATTACTCATAGTGATATAGTTGGAAAGACTTTAAAACCTGATGAGGAAACTATTTTTAAAGTGTATATAAAATATAGTAATGAATTAAATGTTTTGGAGAAAATAAATTTTGAATATAATTTGGCTTTATTAACAGCTTCACCTAATGATTAGTATTTTATAATTTATTTTCTTTTTTTATTAAGAGAAAAAGAACTTAAAGTTGTAGGTAATCTGGGTTTAAAGATGATTATATTAAAATAAAGTTGTTGAAAGAGAAGTTTTTCTTGGAAAAGTTTTTACCTTTACTAAATAATTAAAAATGTTTATAATTATAATTGGAGAGGTAATATGAAGAAAAATTTGAAAAAAATGATTATTCTTATAGTTATAGCGATTGTTTTAGTTGCTAGTGGGTTTATTTATTTGGGAATAAATTTAAATAAAAAAGCTACTTCTTCTGTTATAGTTACGACTGTTTTAGATGATATTTTGGCAAAAGTAAATTCTTTTTTTTATAATGATAAACAAGATTATAAAAAAGATTTTGATTTTTCTTCTAATATAATGATAGATAATAAAGTGAGTGGTAAAGACAATTTAAATGCTAATTATAAGTTATTAAAATCAATTGTTAAAGATATTAAACCTTATGAAGCAAATATTAAATATCAACAAAATACTAAAGAGAAAAAATTATTTTTACAAATAGATGAATTACTAGAAAAAACACGCCTTAATGCAAAATTGTTAGTAGAAAATGCTACGGAATATTATTTTATTGATAATTATACAAAGACCTATGTAAATAATGGAACTAATAATTATTTTGAAAATTTAGTAAATAATTCTAATGAAGATAATTTTAAATATTTGAAAGATTTTATTTACCAGTCATTTAAGAATAATTTAAAAGAAGATTATTTTACAAAATATAGTACAGAAGTAAGTATTAATGGTAAAGTAGAAAAAGTCAATAGAATTAGTATTAAGTTTACTAATGAGCGATTACAAAAAATATTTGATAACATTTTAAATGATTTAAAAAATGATGAAAGAGCTTGTCTTATTTTAAGTAATTATGATAAAGATTTTAAAAAGAAAAAATATTTGGGAACTTTTTTTAATGATGATACTTCTATTACTTTAAATATATATGTTGATAGATGGTTTAGTAAATTTAGAAAGTTAGAGGTTGTTAATTTAGTTGGCAACGATGAGGGAAAGATTACTTATGAAGAGGATGATGATAATGAAAGAAAAGTTATTTATATTATAAGTAATAATAAGGTTGATGAGTATATTGAAATTAAAAATAAAAAGATAACTATTTATAATGCAACTAATAAAAATATTGGTAGTGTTGATATTGAAAAAGATAAAAAGAAAAAGCTGATTAGTTTTTATTTAAATGATGATAATAATCATTTGGAATTTAGTTTTAAAGATCAAAACGAAAAAAAAGATAATCAGTTAAACAATGAAAAAGAATTAATTCTAAAATTGAGAGTTAATAAAGAAGACATTATTGATTTAGCATTGAAAAGTGAAGAAAGTTATTTAGAAGGAACCGCTATTGAAGAAAAGGTAGATGAAGTTGTTTTAAATAGTTCTATGAATGCTGATGATAAAAAAGAAATTGAAAAAATTGAAGGAAGTAAATTTTTACAATTAATTAAATAAAGAAGCTGACCATTGGTAAGTAATTGTTATAATTCTTTAGAAGAAGAAAGGAATGATTTTTATGGCAAGAAAAAGACGTTTTATAATTGATATAGATGAAGAAACAAATAAGAAAAAATTAGTTTTAAGTGATATTATTTTATTGCTTGTTTTTGGAGGATTAATTGCTTTAGTTATTTGGTTAGTTTTAATGGTTGCTAAAAAAGAAAAAGACCCAACAAATATTGTAGCTGATATGGTAGTACCAATTATAGAAAAGGGTTCAAAAAATGAATTTACTGTTAATTTGGATAAAATTGAGGATAAAAAATATATTATAAGAGTTGTTAATTATCGTAACGATATTATTAATAAAAATGAAATGGATTATGATATTGAAGTAATTAATGAGAATAATGTTGAGATAGAGATTTATAAAAATGAAATTGAAGATAATTTAGCTTCAATAAATAATAAAGATTTATTTATTGAAAAAAATGTCTTAAAAGCTGAAGAAAAGCAAGACGATGTTTATAAGATTGTTGTTGTTTCAGATAAAGATTTAACCAAAAAAGATACTTTGAAAATTATTATAACTAGTTAATATTTATAAAAAAAAATTAATATAAAAACAGTATAGAAAGTTATTTTTACTTTTTATACTGTTTTTTCATAAGTTTTAATTCTTTATTTTTTATTTCTTTTTCAAAAGTTAATTCATCTTCATCAAAGTAAAGAATATCGGTAGAATTATTGGAAAGAGAATCTTTATTTTTATTAGCATTAATTGAATAAATAAGATAATCATCAGCTTCTTCTTTAGTAGCAAGACGAGTTGAGTAGTCAAAGCTTATTATTTTATTAAAGATATTTCTATAAAAGTAAGCATTCTTTTTTAAAACGGTAGAAGTTGTTTCAAGTTTAAAACTGTTTTCTGTTATATTAAGAGATTTTATAGATAACCTATGTATTGGTGCGGTAAATATTTTTTTCATTAGTGCCTCCTTTTTCGTTCTTATATTATAATATATAAAGTATTTTCTGTAAAGAAAAAGTTGTTTTTAATTTGAGCGAAAAAAGTATCTTAATTTGTGGGAATAGGAGATTAAAAAATAGGGTAGGAAAATACAAAATAAATTTTATTTAAAAGATAAGAGTAATTAACAAGACTCAAATGAAAAGTTAAATTTCAGAAAATAGGATTAAGTAGAATTTGTAAGACTAAATTGGTAGAAATAATAAAA
>CANRAX010000010.1 GCA_947628635.1 uncultured Bacilli bacterium
TTATATCAATATTTAATAAATGTTGATGATGAAATGGTAATTGATTATTTAAAAATATTTACCTTTTTGTCAGTTGAGGAAATTTTGGACTTAGAAAAGAAAAATAGAGAAAATCCACATTTAAGAGAAGCACATAAAGCTTTAGCTAGAGAGATAATTACAGATTTGCACGGTGAAGAAAGCTATTTAGAAGCTGTAAAAATTAGTGAAAGTTTGTTTAGTGGTGATATTAAAAATTTTACGGGAAAAGAAATTGAAGAAGCATTTAAGGGATTAGAGGCTTTTAGTATTAATAGTGATATGAATATTGTAGAACTACTTGTGGAAGTGGGTGTTTGTTCTAGTAAAAGAGAGGCCCGTGAGTTTGTTACAAATGGCTCAATAAGTTTAAATGGTGAAAGGATAATTGATTTAGATTTTATTGTTTCAAAAGATAAATTAATTGATCAAAAGTATATTGTTATTAGAAGAGGTAAGAAAAAGTATTATCTTGGTACTAGAGTGGATTAATTTTAGACATTAAATAATATTAGGAGTATAACTAAGATGAGTAAGAGAAGTAAGGGTTTGAATTTTAATTTAAAAAAAATAAAATATTTGAAAATAATAACTATATTTTGTTTAGTTATATTGACTATGGAACTTTGTTTTATGCTTTATAATTTGTATTATGTTAAGAAAAAAGATGTCTATTTTGATGGTGTTAATAAGATTTTAAAAGTAGATAATTATTATGTAAGTGTTGGTGGCAATAATGATAATGAGAAGAATTATGAAAAAGCAAAAATAACAAAGTATAATGAAAAGCGAGAAAAAGTTTGGGAGAAACTCTATAATAAAGGAGTTTCAAGTAGTTTTAATAGTGTTTGTGTTGATGATTTGAATTTTGTTGCAGTTGGAAAATATGTAAAAAAAGATGCTGATTATCAGCAAAATACTTCTAAGGGATTAATAGTTAAATATGATAAAAATGGTGATGTAGTCTGGGAAAAATATTTTAGTGATGCTGAAAAAAGTAATTTTAGAAGTATTAAAAAAGTAGATGATGGCTATATTGTCGTTGGAGAAAGCTTATTTCCAAAAGAGAATAAATCTCTTATAGGTGGTGCTTATATAATTAAGTTTGATAAAAATGGAGAGATACTATGGCAAGAAAGATATGGAAATAATAGTAAGGCTTTATTCAATGATTTTGTAATTACTGATGAAGAAATTTTTGTGGTTGGCAAAAATAATGAAAACTTAGGAATTATTGTAAAATATGATAAAAACGGTAGTATGCTTGACGAAGAAAGTTATCAAGGTGTAGATAGTTTAGGTTTTACGGGTATTTGTAATGATGATAATAGTTTATATGTTGTTGGAGGTAAAGGTAATAAAGGCTTAGTTGTTAAATATGATAAAAATATCGATATTTTGGCTGATAAATTGTATTCTAGTAAAGAAGAAAGTCGGTTTAATAGAGTTTTGAAAGATGAAAATGGCAATTTAGTAGTTATTGGTTTAACTAGTACTGGAAAAAAAGCTTTGCATAAAGGATTGATTGGCAAGTATGATAGTGATTTAAAAGAATTGGCAATTGTTACTTCTCCGGATGAAAATGATACTTATTACACAGATGTTATTTTAGATGATAAGAATTATTTGGTTAGTGGTTATTCTTTATATGAAGATGGTTACTTGGCAAAAATTATTTCATATAGTAGAACTTTGAAAGCACTTAGTGAAACCTAAAAGATGAAAAATGTTATAAAAAAAAGAGCTTGATGCTCTTTTACTTATTATAAAATTCAACAATTAAAGGTTCATTAATATCAGCATTAAGTTCATTTCTTTCAGGTAATCTAACATATGTTCCTTGCATTTTACCTTCATCATAGCTGATAAATTCAACTCTCTTATTTGTCTTTGATAAAGAGTCGGTAACAACTTTTAAGTTTTTGTCGTCTTCTTTTAAAGAAATTACATCGCCAACTTTAACACGATATGATGGGATATCAACTTTTTTACCATTAACAGTTACATGTCCGTGGTTTACAAGTTGTCTTGCACCACGACGAGTTGTTGCGAAACCTATACGATAAACTAAGTTATCTAGACGAGATTCAAGTAATCTTAAAAAATTTGTACCTTGAATACCTTTCATTTTAGCAGCTTCTTCAAAAGTTTTTCTAAATTGTCTTTCATTTACACCATACATGAAACGAACTTTTTGCTTCTCTTTTAATTGTGTTCCATAGTCTGATAATTTACCTTTACGAGCATTACCATGTTGACCAGGTCCATAAGGACGACGAGCTAACTCTTTACCAGTTTCACTAATAGAAAAACCAACACGACGAGCTTGTTTATAACTAGAACCAGTATATCTTGACATATATTAACTCCTTTCTTTAGATTACAATTTCGCTTAAAAATAATTTAGTCGTACTTTAGGGAGTTTTTCTTATTTTTTCGCGTAAACAGCAATAGTTACTAAAATATAATTGAAAAACACTTTAAAATACTCCAAATTTGCTGTTTCTTTAAGGAATTTGCATTTCTAATTATAGGGGAAAAAATTTTACTTGTCAAGAAATTTATTTGTAGTAAATAATTACTTTTTTAAAAAAATATTAAAATTGTAGAAAAAGGTATTTTTCTGTGCTAAAATATTATTTGAGAATAGAGGTGAGAGATATGCCAAATAATATGTTTTTTACAGTAATGATTATAGTTATGACATTTGTAATTTTGGTTGTCTTTTTACACTTATTTAGAGCTAATAGAAAGAAATTTTATAAAGATAAGGTAAAAGAATTAGAAGTACAAAGAAATATGATTGCCTCAACTCCAGTATTGATTGAACTTGCAAAAATTGAGCCAGTTATAAAAAATGAAAAAATGGAAGAAAGATATAATAGATGGCAAGATCGCTTTTCTTATATAAAAGATAATAGATTAAATGTAATAAATGATATGCTTATTGACTTAGATTTCTTTGTTGAAAAACGTGATTATAAGTCATGTGGATATAGGATGGCTAAAGTAGAAATAGAAATTTATAAAGTAAGAGAAGCTGCCGAGCATTTGCTTGATGAAATTAGAGATGTAACGCTTAGTGAAGAAAAATATAGAACGATTGTTACAAAGTTAAAATCAAAATATAGAACATTAAATAAAGAATTTCAAGATCATAAGCAATTATATGAATCAATGCAGGAAGAAATAGAATTGCAACTTGAAAATATTGAAAGACGTTTTTTAGACTTCGAAAAAGTAATGGAGTCTAATGAATATAGTGAAGTTGTTCATATAGTAAAAGCTCTTGATAATATGATTGAGCATATGGATATAATTATTAGTGAGGCACCAGATGTTTTGTTGATGGCAAATCAAGTTATTCCAAATAGAATGGCTGAAATAGAACGTACTTATAAAGAAATGGTAGATAAAGGATTTCCTTTAGAATACCTAAATATTGAATATAATATAGAAGAATCTAAGAAAACCATAGAAAAGATTTTAGACAAAGTGAAAGTATTGGATTTAGAAGGTTGTATGTTTGATCTTAGGACAATGCTTGAATATTATGATTCATTATTTATAGATTTTGAGAAGGAGAGATTATCTAAAAAAGTCTATGAAGAGGAAAGAGGAGATTTTACTAAAAAATTAGAAAAAACTAATCAACTAGTTAAAGATATTTTTGATCAATTAGATGATATTAAGAAGATGTATGATTTAAAAGATAGTGATATCCAAATTATTCATGAGGTTAATAAAGTATTGGTTGTTATTAATGATGATTATCATAAAATGATTGCTAAAGAAGAAAGTCATTCAACGCCATTTTCAGTATTGAATGAAGAAATTGAAAATTTAACAGTTCGATTAAAAGAAATGGAAGATGATTTTGATAAAGCTTTGAAATCATTGGGTAATATGTATGATGATGAGGTTCGGGCGAGAGAACAATTAGATGAAATTCAAGATTTGCTAAAACAATGTAAAGATAAAATTCATAGTTATAAATTACCAGTAATTACAGATAATTATTTTGTTCAGTTATCTGAAGCTAATGAAGCGATTGAAGATGTAATTAGTGAATTAGAGCTTAAACCAATAGTTATAAAAACCCTTAATACAAGAGTTGATACAGCTAGAGATTTAGTTTTGAAGCTTTTTAATACTACTAATGAAATGGTTAAAATGGCTAAATTGTCCGAAATGGCTTTAGTTTATACCAATAGATATAGAATTAATAGAGATGATATTAACAAAAGACTAGATGATGCTGAGACAAAATTCTTTAAAGGAGATTATAAAGTGGCTTTTGATATTACTATTCAAGCAATTTCATTAGTCAATGAAAAGATGAAAACTAAATTTGAGGAGTTAGCCAATGAACAATAGAGGTTTTGCAAAATTTGAGGTATTAACAGTAATTGTCCTTCTTGCGGTAATTATAACTTTTTTACTGACTTCAGTATTAAAAGCAGTTAATAATCAAAAATTTAATTTAATGGTTACGGATGCTAAGAATTTCTCTAAAAATATAGTTATTGATACTACTGATAGTAGTGTTTACTATTTAAGAGACGCTATCAAAGATGAATTATATGATAATATTAGAAGCCCATTTAGTTCTAATAATTGTGATGTTAATGAATCAAAAATAGAATTTAATGGAACAGAAAAATATGTGACATTAAAGTGTGATAAATATTTAATATATAATGAAGTTAGTTCTAATGATAATTTTAGTATTTATAAAGTTTCTAAGTGGTTAAGTTCTAAAAATAGTGATAATTACCAAAAAATGGTAGGGTATAACTGTGAAAAAGATGGAAAAAAGGTATTTAAAGAATATTATGAAGAAGCTAATTTTTTGAATTATGTTAATGAAATGTATGATAAAGAGTATTTTTCTGTGAAAGATATAAAGGAATGCTCTGTTGTACAAAAGACATTTTTTAGAGATTTGAAGGTTGTAAGGTAGTTATTTAATTCAATTAGAAGGTTATTGAGGAAGATATTTATGAAAATTAGAATAAAAGAAAAAGGTTTTACATTAGTAGAGTTATTAGTAGCCATTTCTATTATGTCTATTATTTTGATAATGGCTATTCCTTCAATTGGGGCCATTCAACAGAGAAACGCTAATAAAAGATATAAAAATTATGGAGAAACGTTAATCTCAAGTGGTAAACTTTATACTGACAGTAATAATATTGATATGTTTGGTTATGAACAAGATGGTTGCTACGACATAAAATTTGAAAGCATGGTAGATAAAAAACTAGCTAAAGATATTGATTATAAAGATGTAACTTGTGCAGATAAAACCTTAAAAAGAACTTTTGTCAGAGTTAAAAGATTAGATGGACAATATAAATATCAATTATCAATGTATTGTGTCGATAGTAAAGGTAATATGGCATATAGTGATTTGATGAAAGATAAAGAACCAATATGTGCTGGAGAAAAGTCATATTTAGGACCAGAAGTTATTGTAAATCCTGAAAAGACAAATGGTTGGAGTAATAATAAAAATTATAAAGTAAGTATAACAGTAAAAGATGATGATGGATTATTAGAAAATAATGAGTTAGAGTATGCCTGGTGTAGTAAAAGTGATTGTAGTGATATAACTAGTTATACGAAAATAAAATTCAAAAATAAAAGAGATGTAAAGAAGGCGAGTGAAAAAATAAAAATACCAAGTACCGATGGAATATATTATTTAGCTGTTCGAACAGTAAAGGTTTCAGATGTATTTAATCATACAACTACTATTGATAGAACAACAACTCCATATGGGCCATATAAATTAGATGCAACAGCCCCAACATGTGAAAGTCGAGGAGGAAGAACAACATGGTTAAATTCAAGTGTAGCAGGAGGACAAACAATATATGGTAAGTGTACTGATAATTTAAGTGGCTGTGTTGAAAATGAGGTAAAGAAAGATTTTACAGCGGATAAGAAAGGAAATGAAAGTCCAGGAACAGTACGAGATAATGCAGGAAACAGCACAACATGTGAGAACCAACAAATAATGATAGATAAAACCGCCCCAACGTGTACTAGTAGTGGAGGCTCAACAGGCTGGGGAAGGACAGCAGTTACGGTAAAGGGCGAATGCAAAGATAATTTAAGTGGCTGTGTAAAAGCAACAATACAACAAACATTTAGTCAAAATGGAAACTATGCGGGAAGTCCAGGAACAGTTCAAGATGTGGCTGGTAACAATACTCCTTGTGCTGCCAAAAGTGTATTGATAGACACTGTAGCACCAACTTGTACAGTTCAAAAGTCAGATAATAATTCAGCTTCAGGAGTTACGATAAAGGTATCTTGTGGTGATGCTCTTTCTGGTGTTAGTAAGTGTTGGACAAGTTCAACAGATAAAACAGTAACAAAAGATAAAATTACAAGTACCGTTGAATATAATCCGAATAGTACAAAAAATATTTACAAAGAATATAGAGTAGAAGATAATGCTGGTAATTCAGTACAATGTAGTAAGGTAACTGTAAATTTGCAAAAAGATACATGGAACAGTTGTAAAACTGGTTCTAATACCTGTAAATATGGATGTGATAGCTGCAAACGTAAAGGTAAAAGAGCAATAGGATCTTATGCTTTATGTGTTGCAGAATGTCCAGGTGATTCGTATTGTTCGCCAGAATACGATTATAGTTGTTCATATACTTACTATGAAGATTGTAATTGTAGCAATTGTTATTCTGGAAGTAATACTTGCAAAGGTGGTTGGAATAAAAACTGGAAAAATGTTACTAGCTGTAAGGCGGCTACTAACAGTGTACGTTGCAGATATCACTATTAAGATTAAGAAATTGATTTTATTCAGTTTCTTTTTTCTCTTTTTAAAATGAAAAAAAATTGATATACTTGTAGGTAGTTGGAGAGGTGCTTTATGGATAGAGTTATTTTAATTAAATATGGAGAACTTAGTACTAAAAAAGGTAATAGAAATTATTTTATAAATACACTTTATAACAATATTAAGAATAAATTAAGAAATTTTGATGTAGTAATTAGTAAAGATCGGGCTAGAATGTATATAAAGTTTAAAAATGAAGAGCTTGATTCTATTAAAGGTGTTATTGATAAAATATTTGGTATTCATATGTATCATATCGCTTATATAGTAGAAACTAATGAAGAAACTATAAAGTCTAAAGTATTAGAAATTTTAGAAGCAAAAACTTTTTCCACATTTAAGGTGGAAACGAAAAGAAGTGACAAATCTTTTTCTAAGAATAGTCAAGAGATGAATAATACTTTAGGTGGTTTTATACTTAGAAATATAGATAATATTAAAGTTGATGTACATAAACCAGAAGTTTTAATAAAAGTAGAAATACGTGAAAAAAATACTTTTATTTATTTAGATAATTATCAAGGAAGTGGAGGTTATCCTGTTGGAACACAGCCTAAGGGAATGCTCATGTTAAGTGGAGGAATTGATTCACCAGTTGCTGGTTACTTGGCAATGAAAAGAGGTGTTACTCTAGAAGCAGTATATTTTGAAGCTATTCCACATACTAGTTTAAATGCAAGAGAAAAAGTTGTTAAATTGACAGAAAAGCTTAGTCAATATACAGATAAAATTAATTTACATATAGTAAACTTTACACCAATACAAGAAGCAATTTACAAATATTGTCGAGATGATTATTGCATAACAATTATGCGTAGAATGATGTATCGAATTATGGAGATGATTGTTAAAACATATAATGGTTATGTAATTATAAATGGTGAGTCAATTGGACAAGTTGCTTCCCAAACTTTGACAAGTATGAATGTTATAAATGCAGTTACAAATATACCAGTTATAAGACCAGTTGCTTGTCTTGATAAATTAGAAATAATGGATTTGGCAAGAAAAATAGATACTTATGATGTAAGTATATTGCCATATGAAGATTGTTGTACGGTATTTGTTCCAAAACATCCAGTTATTAATCCTAAACTCGATGTTGTTTTAAAAGAAGAAGCTAAATTTAATTATCAAGAGATGATTGAAGAAGCAGTTGAAACACTGGATATAAAAGTTATTTCTTATAATGATGATAAATATAGCGATTTGTTATAAATTACCAATAAATAAATGTATTAAATAAGCTAAAATTTCACACTCTAATAATGTAGGAGGTGAAATTATGAAGAAAAATGCTTCTATGAAAGTTAGAGTTCCTGGTTCAAAGCAAGCAATAGAACAAATGAAATACGAAATCGCTAATGAATTTGGAATCAACTTAGGTGCTGATGCATCAAGCCGTTCCAATGGTAAAGTTGGTGGCGAAATAACTAAAAGATTAATTGAGAAGGGAATGGGACGTAGACAAAATAATAGTAATAGAAATGAATCTAGTTCTCAATCAAGATCAAGATCAAATTCACGTAGTAAAAATAATAAATAGTGAATAATAATTAGTTATTTAAGGTAGATTTTTGAATGGAAATCTATCTTTTTTCTTGTATTTTAAGTTTATTTTTGCTATTATATGAATAGTCTTGAAAGTGAGGGAAATTATGAAATTATTGTCAGTTAATGCTGGTAGTAGTACACTTAAATTTAGAATGTATGAAATGCCAGAGGAAAAAGTTATTTGTAAAGGAGCATTTGATAGAATTGGTATAGAAGGTTCTAATTTTAGTATTAAATATGATGATAAAAAAATAGAGGAAAATGTAGAATTAAAAGATCATAATGACGCTGTTAAGATTTTACTTGAACAGCTTATTAAAAATGGAATTGTTAATTCTTTAGATGAAATTGAAGCAGTTGGTCATAGAGTTGTCCATGGTGGAAGTAAATATGCAAGTAGTGTTTTAATTAATGATGAAGTTATTAAAGAAATTGAAGATTTATCAGCTTTAGCACCTTTACATAATCCTGCGGCTTTAAAAGGTATAAGAGCTTTTATAGATAATGTACCAAAAGCTAAAATGGTTGCCTGTTTTGATACGGCTTTTCATCAAACGATGGAAAAAGATGCTTATTTATATCCAGTTCCCTATAAGTGGTATGAAGAATATGGTATTCGTAAATATGGTTTTCATGGTATGAGTCATAAATTTATTTCAGAAAAATTTAACGAAATGCTTGGTAAAAAGGCTAATTTGATAATTGCTCATATTGGTAGTGGAGCCTCATTAAGTGCTGTTAAAGAAGGAAAATGTATTGATACAACAATGGGCTTTACACCAAATGCAGGAGTTATGATGGGAACAAGATCTGGTGATATAGATTATTCAATGATTGGATATTTATTAAAAAAAGGATTAAGTTATGAAGAAATTGAAAATCAATTGAATAAAGAAAGTGGCTTGTTAGGAATAATTGGTAAAAGTGATTTACGTGATATTGATGAATTATTTGCGAATAAAGATGAATTAGCTGTGCTTGGTGTTAATATGTATACAAGTAGAATTGCTGAATATATAGCAAAATATTTTATCAAATTAGAAGGCAAAGTAGATGCTATTTGTTTTACAGCTGGAGTTGGTGAAAACGATGATATTATTAGGAGTGAAGTTATTAAAAAGCTTGCTTTTCTTGGCATTGTTTTAGATGAAGAATTAAATAAAGAAACATTGATTAGAAAAGGAAAAGAGGGTCTAATTTCTAGCAGCAAATCAAATTATCCGGTGTATGTTTTTGGTACTGATGAAGAATTAATGATTGCTAGAGATACTTTTGAAATAGTATGTAAAGACTAAAAAGTCTAGGAATTAATTCTTAGATTTTTTTTTAGGTGAATTTTTATTAAATAAACATGATGGACTTTTAGTGAAGAATTTAGTAAAATATATATGAGTTGTAGAAAGAGGGATGTTATGAAAATAATTTCAATAAATGCAGGAAGTAGCTCTTTAAAATTTACTTTATTTGAAATGGATAATGAGGAAGTTATCTCTTCAGGTGTTTTTGAACGAATTGGCATAGAAGGCAGTAAATATACAATAAAATATAATGGTGAAAAGATAGAACAAGAAATTGAGTTAAAAGATCATACTGACGCTGTAAAAGTATTATTAGAAAAACTTATTGATTTAAATATTATTAAATCATTAGATGAAATTGGCGGTGTTGGTCATCGGTTAGTTCATGGTAAGGATAAATATAGTAAATCAGTTATTATTACTGATGAGGTAATTGAAGATTTGGAGAATTTTAGAAAATTTGCTCCTTTGCACAATCCAGCTAATGTTTTAGGTATTAAGGCTTTTAAAGAGGCATTGGGTGATGTAGCAATGGTTGGTGTTTTTGATACAGCTTTTCATCAAACAATGGAAAAAGAAGCTTATTTGTATCCAGTTCCTTATAAATGGTATGAAGAATATGGCGTACGTAAATATGGTTTTCATGGAACCAGTCATCGATACATTGCTTCTTCAGTAAAGCAAATTTTAGGAAGAGAAGATTTTAAACTTATTTCTTGTCATATTGGAAATGGTGGTTCTATTTGTGCAATTGATAATATGAAATGTGTTGATACTTCAATGGGCTTTACTCCTTTGGCTGGAATAATGATGGGAACAAGATCTGGTGATATTGATCCGTCAATCATACCTTATGTTATGGAAAAAGAAGGTAAAAATGCTAGTGAAGTAGTTGAAGACTTAAATAAGGTTAGTGGTCTTCTTGGATTAAGTGAATATAGTAGTGATATGCGAGATATTTTAGAAAAAATTGATAATCAAGATGAAAAGGCTTTATTGGCTAAAAAGAAATATGTTCGTCGTGTTGTCGATTATATTGCTCAATATTATGTTTTGCTTGGTGGAGTTGATGTTATTTGCTTTACTGCTGGTGTAGGTGAGAATAGTGTTCCAGTTCGAAAAGAAATATGTGAGGCTTTAGCTTGCTTAGGCGTTAAAATTGATTTGGAATTAAATAATAAACGTGGTGAATTAGTAAAACTTAGTACGGATGACTCTAAAATTTTAGTTTATGTTATCCCAACAGATGAAGAATTAATGATTGCTAGGGATACAATGAATTTAATTCAAAATAGATAGGAAATGAATAATGTATAAGGAAATTTATGAAAAAATAAAAGAATATAATACAATTGTAATTGCTCGTCATGTAGGTGTTGATCCAGACGCGTTATGTGGACAATTAGCTTTAAGAGATTCTATAAAATTGACTTTTCCTGAAAAAAAAGTTTTAGCAGTAGGAACAGGTAGTATAAAATTTATGCAAATTGGGAAAATTGATAAATTAGAAGATGTTACTGATGCTTTATTAATAGTAATAGATACTCCTGATGTAAAAAGGGTAGATTCTATCGATTTTTCTCAATATACTTATAAAATTAAAATTGATCATCATCCTTTTGTAGAAAAGTTTTGCGATATTGAATTAATTGAAGATACAGCTTGTTCTGCTTGTGAAGTGTTGATGAAGTTAATACTTGCTACAGAACTTAAATGTGATAAAGAGATAGCTGAAAAGCTTTACATGGGCTTAGTTTCTGATTCAAATAGATTTTTATTTAATAGTTGTACAAGTGAAACTTTTAATTTAGTTGCTAGATATATAAAAGACTACGATTTAGATTTAAGTAGTATGTATCAAAAACTTTATCTTCGTCCTTTGAATGAGGTACGTTTGGAAGGGTATATTGCTTCAAATATGACAGTTACAGAAAATGGTTTAGCTTATATTCAAATAACTGATAAAATAATTAATGAGTATGGTGTTGATAGTGCCGCAGCTGGAAATATGGTTAATAATTTTAACTTTATTGCTGAAATTATTGTATGGTCAACTATTACAGAGGATGTTAAAAATAAGCAAATACGTGTTTCAATTAGGTCACGTGGTCCAGAAATTAATCAATTGGCAGAAAAATATGGTGGTGGTGGCCATAAATTTGCTTCAGGTGTTAAACTTAAAACTTTTGATGAAGCAATGCTACTTATGAATGATTTAGATGAATTAGTTAAGAAACATAAAGAAAAGATTAAGGAGAGGTAATATGGTGATAAAAGATGCTAATCTAGAAGTTATCGCAACAAGAAGAAGCCAATATCCGGAGGGAGAGAAACCAGAATTTTTATTAGTAGGAAGAAGTAATGTTGGGAAAAGTAGCTTTATTAATGCTATTTTAGGAAGAAAGAATTTAGCTCATACTTCAGCTCGGCCTGGAAAAACGCAAACTTTAAATTTTTATAGTATAAACAATGGCGAATTTTATTTAATAGATGTTCCAGGTTATGGTTTTGCTTCTGTTGATAAAAAAACACAGTCAAAATTTGGTATGATGATTGAAGAATATTTGGAAAAAAGAGAAGAGTTAAAAAGAGTCTTTTTATTAGTTGATTTTCGAATGAAGCCAACTGAAGATGATTTGCTTATGTATAATTTTTTAAAATATTATAATATTCCGGTTACTGTTGTAGCTACTAAGGCAGACAAAGTAAGTGGAAGTAAGAAAGAAAAAAATTTAACGGAGACATTGAATGCTCTTGATTTAGTTGTTGGGGATGATTTGGTTGTCTTTTCTAGTGTAACAAAATTAGGAGTTAAAGAAGTATTAAAAAAGATTGAAGACCTTGTAGCGATGTAAACTCTCTAGAGTTTTTTTCATATATTATCTTGGGTGGGATAATGAACATTAAGTTGCTTACAAAAGATAATTATAGATTTTTTATAAATAAGCACTTTTTCAAAGAATTAGATATGAGTGAAAAAGAACAGATTGTAGATTTTGTAAAGGCAATTATTTTACAAAAAAGAAAAAGTTTAAATTTGCGTGGTTTTTATAAAGTTTTAGTATATCTTAATAAAAAAGTAGGAATGTTTATTGAACTTTCTAAATTGGAAGATAGTAGTTATTTTAATAATTTAGATTTAAGAGTAATTGTTAATAATGATAGTGAAATTTATTTTGAAACAGAAGATTATTTTTTAATACAAAATTGTAAAGATGTTAGATTTTTTAATGGTAATTTCTATGCTTTACTTAATGATGATATTGATAATATATTGAAAATAATAGAATTTGGTCGTTTAATTTATGGAGAAGATGTTATTAATCTCTTGGCTAATGGAATAGTTTTGTGATAGAATTTTAATTAGAATAAAAAGTGGTGATTATATGAGTAATAGAAGAAAGTTTTTTATAATATTTCTTTTTATTATTTTAGATGTGTTTTTATTAATAGGTTTTTTAGTAATTAGGGATAAAACATTGGAAAATACTTTAAAAAATGAAATAAATTCTTTAAGAGATTTAGATATTACAAAAGATAGATATAATACTAAAATAAAGACAAGAGGTAATTATGCTATTGTTGAGAAAGCTATTAAAACTTATTTAGATGATTATGCTGTTAATTTGCAAAAAGTATTAGGTATCTTAAATGATGATGAATTTACAAGTTTATTATTAGCAGAAAATTATTCTGATGATTTAGAATTTAAAGATGAGTTTTTATTTATTGAAAAAACACGAGAAAGTTTTAATAATAAAATAAATGAATTAATAGAAGATTGTGATAAAGATAATATTAAAGATTATATATATACAAAACTTGTTGATCCTTATTATATAGCTCTATATGAAAAATTAATGCTTGATGATAATGTTAGTAGAGAAATGATTGAATCAAAAGAGCTTTTAGAAAAAACAAAAGATAGAGTTAATTTAATATTAGATACAGCAGAGGAAATATTTAGTTTTTTGAAAAAGCATAAAGAAGAATGGGTTGTTGAAGATGGTGAAGTTAAATTTAAGACGCAAGCTTTGTTGAATGAATACAATGGCTATTTAGAAAAAGTTAAGTAAAACTAGCTTTTTTTTCTTTTTGGTGCTAAAATAAAGCTTGATTTTTGGGGGTAGTAGTTTTGGGGATAATACTTAGTTTGGTTGTTGCAGGAGTTATAATTTATATTGATCAAGAGATAGAAGGTTATATTGATTTAAAAAAAGATTTGAAACCTAAGAATATTAGGCAAATAAAAGTAACTAAGAAGCAATTAGAAAAACTTAAAAATATTGAAAAGGAAGAAATAATTAATAAAACATTTGGAAAAGATATGTGGCATTTTTTGGAAGTAGCAAAAGATAATTTTTCTGAAGAAGAGCTAAATAATTTATATAAAAATATATCTAGTTTAAAAATAAAAAAGCATTTACTTTGTGAACATAGAGGATATTATAGTCCAGCTAGTAATAAGATAGTACTAAAAAAAGATGAAGATGATTCTTTATATCATGAATTATTTCATATGGCTAGTTTTAATGATAAATGTTTTGGAGGATTTTTTCAATATGAGGGAAATTATTGTATAGGCAGAGGTCTTAATGAGGGATATACGGACCTTTTAACGATGAGATATTTTCCTATTAGGGATTATGAGTCTTCATATAGTTTGGAAGTTAATATTGTAAAAGCGTTGGAAATGATGGTAGGAAAAGATTTAATGACTGAGCTTTATTTAACAGCTGATTTGAAGGGATTAATTCATAATTTACAAAAGATTAATAGTAATCAAAGTATTATGCGCTTTATTAACGATGTAGATTTTTTAAATAAATATAGAAAAAGTAAAAGAAATAAAGAATTCGTTGATTTAAAAATAGAAGAAGTTCTCTCTTTTTTAAAAAGTAGCGCTATCAATAAGCTTAAAAAAGATATAGAATTTGATTGTAATTTGGAAGATATTACTGTTTGGACTTGGGAGTTTAGTAAAATACTTAAAAATATTAAAGAATGTAGAAGTGTTACTCAAAAGAGTGAAGATTATCAAAAGAAAAAAACTAAAATGATTGGTTAGTTCATTTTAGTTTTTTATATTACAATGGCAATCATATTATTTGAGCCTTTATTGACAACTTTGGAAAGTGTTGTTTGTAGTTTGAAACGAATATTATCAGGCATCAAATTTATTTTTGATTGAATACCTTCTTGAACGATTGAGTCTAAGCTGCGACCAAAGATTTCGCTTTTCCAAATATCATTAGGATTTTTTTCTTGGTCTTTCATTAAATGATCAATTAATTCTTTGCTTTGAAGTTCACTACCTATAATAGGTTCAAAAGTAGATTCAACATCAACCCTGATCATGTGTATAGAAGGTGCAACAGCTTTTAACTTAACACCATAACGAGGACCTTGTTTAGTAATTTCAGGTTTGTCTAATTTCATATCAGCAATTGATGGAGTAGCGACACCGTAGCCAGTTTGTTTAACCATTTTAAGAGCATACTTTATTTGGTCATATTCTCTTTTTGCAACACTAAATTCTTGGAATAATGATAATAAATCGGCTTTATTTTTGACATCAACTTTAATGATATTGGTTAAAACTTTGTCATAAAGGTTAGCTGGAGCTGTTAGATTGACAGTGACAATTCCAGTTGATGAATCAACTTCTGATAAATAGCATTTTTCGATAAGTTCATTTTCTAAGAAGTGGCTTGTAATTTTGTCAATGTCACGAAGTTTATCTATTTCAATTACACTTTCTTTGATAGATTCGATATAGGATTTTTTTATTTCATTATCAGGATTTAAGATAGCTATCCATTCTGGCATATTAATTTTAACTTCTAAGACAGGAAATTCGTAAAGTGCTTCACGTAAGATATCATACATATCCTTTTCATTCATACCTTCAACGTTAATAGGAAGAACTGGAACATTATGTTCAGCACGAAGAGATTCTGCTAATTTTTCAGTTTCAGGTAAAGTTGGGTGAGTAGTGTTTAATATAACGATGAAAGGCTTACCAATATTTTTTAATTCATTAATGACACGATTTTCAGCTTCAAGGTAATCATTTCTTTCAAATTCACTAATTGAACCATCGGAAGTCATAACTATACCAATAGTAGAGTGGTCTTTAATAACTTTTTCTGTACCAATTTCAGCGACTTCTACAAAAGGAATTTCTTCGTTATACCATGGTGTTTTAACCATACGAGGACCATTTTCATCAGTTGCGCCAATAGCATTATTAATCATGTAACCAACACAATCAATTAAACGGATATTACAAGTAAAATCATCTATTTTTATCTTGGCACTGTTGTTAGGAACAAATTTTGGTTCAGTAGTCATAATAGTTTTGCCAGTAGCACTTTGAGGAATTTCATCAAGAGCTCTTTTTCTTTCGTATTCATCTTCAATATTAGGAACAATTAATGTTTCAACCATACGCTTAATAAAAGTTGATTTACCAGATCTAACGGCGCCAACGACTCCTAGATAAATATCGCCACCGCTTCTTTTAGCGATGTTTTTTATAATTTCTATTTTTTCCATAAATCTTCTCCTTATACAGTAAATATTTATGAGTAAAAAAAGAAAAAAAGAACTAAATTTGTTCTCTTTAAAACATTTTATCAATATCTTTAGGGACTTTATCATTAAGGATAGTGTTAATTATTTTATCTTCTTTTTCCTTGGACACTTCTTTACCCGTCATATTCGAAATGTCTTTTATTATTTCACGAATGGTCTTTTCATCTTTCATATTAGTATCTTGCAACTTTTTAGCTAAGTTCATAATAGTATTTTTATCAATATTAGTTTTCTTTTCAATTCTATTAAAAAGGTTGTCTGTAAACATAATTACCTCCTAATAAAATTATATGTAGTTGATTAAAAATTGTTTATAACTATTTTTTTGATAAGGAGTTACATTTTTTGTTAAACTCATCAAGGGTGATAAGTCCTTGATCAAGACGTTCTTGAAGCATAGCCATAGTCTTATTACGCATTTCTTTTTTACTAGTAGGGTCGGAATAATTAATGGTTTTAATATCTTCAATAAAAGGATTTGGTTTATTAAGATCATTATTTTGTTTTAATCGCTCAAAATTTTTTTGAAAATTATCATTATTTTTTAAAGAATTATTGTAAGTATCATCATTATTATTTTTACTAATTATCATAACTATCCTCATTTCTGTTTTTAAATTGTAAAACAATAGGGGTACCTGTAAAGTCAAAACTTTCTCTTATTTTATTTTCTAGGTAACGTTCATAAGAAAAATGAACTAATCCCTTGGAATTAACTCGAAATGTAAACTTAGGTGGTTTAATTCCTGTTTGAGAAGTAAAATATATTTTTAACCTTTTTCCTTTATAAGAAGGAGGCTGATTTAAAGCAGTAGCGTCAATTATTACCTCGTTAATGAGACTGGTTTTTATTTCTTTTTTAATATTTTCAGATACTTTTAAAACTTCAGGCATTAAAGTATGAATTCTTTTTTTAGTTAAAGCAGATAGAAAAACGATAGGAGCATAAGTTGCGAATTGAAACTCTGCTCGCATTAATTTTTCAAACTCTTGAATAGATGTATCTTTTACAGTATCCCATTTATTAACTACAAAGATTAATCCTTTTCCTCGCTCTATGGCATAACCAGCAATATGTTTATCATGCTCTGTAATGCCTTCTTCAGCATTAATTACTACTAAGCAAATATCACTTCTATCAATTGCTTTTAAAGAACGAATTAAGCTATATTTTTCAACTGATTCAAAAACTCTACCTTTTTTACGCATACCAGCTGTATCAATCAAAACGTATTCTTCATTGTTATATTTTAATACTGAATCAATAGAATCTCTTGTTGTACCAGCAATGTCAGAGACAACGACACGTTCTTCATTTAAAAGAGCGTTCATTAGACTACTTTTACCAACATTAGGACGACCAATTATACAAAATTTTAATCTATCATCAATTTTTTGCTCTTGTTCTTTAAAATTCATAGTAATAGTATCCATTAATTCAACATAACCAATATTATGGATACTACTAATAGGAATGTAAGTGTCAAAACCTAACTCATAAAAATCATATAGATTATCTTGGGCTGTTTTAATATCCATTTTATTTATAGCGACTATTACTTTTTTATTAGATTTTCTTAATATATCTCTTACAATAATATCGCTGCCAGTTAAACCTTCATTGCCATCTACAATAAAAATAACAACATCAGCTTCTTTAATAGCTACTTCTGCTTGAATTTTTATTTCTTCGTTAAAATTACCCTTAGATGTATCAATACCACCAGTATCAATTAGAAAAAATTTTTTTCTATTATAAATAGCTTCTTGATATATTCTATCTCTTGTAATACCTGGTGTATTTTCAATAATAGAAATTTTCTTTCCAACAATCTTATTAAAAAGGGTACTTTTACCTACATTAGGTCTTCCTACTAAGGCAACAGTTGGTAAAGCCATATAATCCCCTCCATTAGCATTATTATAGCATACAAAGTTTTTCTTTAAAAGTTTAAAAGTGTCTAGTAAAAATAAAATTTTTGTGAAATAAGTTAAATTAGGCAAATATTGTGATATAATTCATATTAAGGATGGTGTGTTATGAAAGAAAAAGAAAATGTTTCTTTGTTTGATAGTCCAGATAAAGTTACTAGTTTAATTATAGGATTAGTATTAATTATTATTATATTGAGTCAATCTTTTGCTATTAATAATAATTTAGATGCTTTAGATATATTTAGAAATATTTTAAATCATAATAGTATTTATTTAATTATGCTTTTATATTTTGTATCTTTAAAAACTTATTTAGGAAAAAAATATTTCAATTATATAAATGCCATAGTTATATTTATTTATTTTGTTAATATGATAACTTCAATGCTTACTATTTTTCATACTTTGTCTTTAACTAGTTTGTTAGGATTTGCTTTGAATTTTATTTTATTTTTATATTTGTTTCATGTCTTTTTTAGGGGAACAAGAATATGGGATGATTTTAAATTAAAAAAGTCGCCATTTAATGAATTAAATAATGACTGGTATTTTTCAGTTATAGTAATTATTTCAGTGATATCATTAGCTGTTAATTTGATTTTTACAACTACTTTTGATGGTACTGTTCTTGCATTATTGGATTGTTTATATATTATTCTATTTTCTAGATATATATTCTTATATAGGGAATATTTAGATCAAAAGAAAATTGATATTAAAAATGATGGTAGTTTAGATGAAATTAAAGAAAAGGTAACTGATGTAGTTGATGATTTAGGAAATTCTATTAGTGATATAGCCGGTGATGTTAGTAATGCGGTTGATAAATTTGTAAGCGAAAATAATATTGATGAAAAGGTAAATCAGGCTAAGGAAAAAATAAAAGAAGTAAGTAATAATACAGTGGATAAAATTGATGAAGTAGTAGATGAAGCTAAAAAGAAAGTTACTGAAGAAAGTAAGAAGGTTTCTAAAAAGCAGGGGAGACCTAAGAAGGAGGCTAAATAATTATGAATATGTTTGATGAAATACATAAGCAGAAAAAAGACTTACCAAAAGTTAGCAATATTACTAAAAAAGTAAGTTCTTATAAGTATAATATGTATCAAATGCTAGCTTTTATAATATTCTTTTTAGCATTTGTATCTGGTAT
>CANRAX010000011.1 GCA_947628635.1 uncultured Bacilli bacterium
CGCTCCATTGTGATAATTACTCACACCTCTCGTGTGAGTTTTTTTGATTAGAATTTTTTGTCAAAATAAAATCATTTTGGCTTTATTTTTTGACAATACTATCTAAAGATGGTACAATACTCTCTCAGAAAGAGGGCAGATAATATGGCAACAGATGTATTAAGTGGTGCCACAAACCAATTTGAATTTAAAGAACTTCCAAATTCAAAAATAATTTTATCAGAAAAATGTTTCGCAAGATTATCTGGTAATATAAATTTATGTGCATTTAGTGGAAAGCAAGAATTAGAATATGGAACTTTTCTATACGGAAAGGAAATAAATACTAATATTATCTACTTTGATATTCCAAGCAACTTTGATAATTATACACCATCATATAGAGAGTTTAGTGTTAATACACCAGAAATGTTAGAGGAAAAAGACAAAGCTATTAATGGCAATAAATATGATTGTCTAGCGCATGTTCATACTCATCCATTTATTGGTGGGACATGTCAATTTTTTTCAAATCAAGATTTAAGCGTATTAAAAACTTTACAATTACACCACCAACCAGATGACGGAAGGAAAAAATATTTTTTTGCTGGATTATTAACAGTATCTCCTGAAAATATTTTTGAAAATGATGAAATTAGTTTTGTATTTTACGATGAAAATAAAAATGATTGGTATAAGATTACAAACATAACAGTTCTTACTAATAATCAAGAAATACCATTGAATAAAAAGAGCAATAGATCTGTAATGCAGCTAGACAATGGCAAGATTAGAAAATAGTTATAAGTGAAAATTGTAAATATCTCCTATAATAGCTCCATTTGGAAATTTGTCTGAACCTTTATAAATTAGGACTTAAATATATAAAATATCAAAAAAGTTGGTAGTTTTCTAGTGTTTAATTTAAAGTAAGAATAAGTTTATATGGTAAATATTATAAAAACTAAAATAGAATTTGATAATAATTTAAAGAAAAGAATTGAATTTATATGTAATATTTATAATGTAGCACCAAACATTAATAAAAAAATTAAACTATTAGAATTAGAAGATTACATAAAAATGTGACTCAATATTTGTTTTAAAGCAACAGTATTGACTTCCTCCATTAAAAATTTTATTATATAGAGCAAATATTGATGGAATTTGTCTGATGAAAACATTATACAAACATCTACTAATTTTTAATCATAAGATTTTATAGGCTTTTAAAAGTCTCTTTTTGAAGGATGGAATAAAAAAATGATATTGTCACATTAAATGAACTAATTAATATAGAAGAAACTATAAAAGATAATATTCAAAAAAACTGCGAAAAAAATGAGTTATTATCTGAAATATTTTTTAATCAATACGATATTATTGAAGAAAAAGAAAAATTAAAAATTTTATTTTCACAATTTAATGCTTCAAAATATCTATATGATTTTGCTATTGAAAATAGTATATCCTATAATTCTAGTTATGAATTTCAAGATAGTTTTACTCAAAAGCTTACAGCAAGTAAAGTTGAAAATACCGTTGAAAGAAATTTAGATAAAAAAATATTAATAACAAACATTTATAATACAATATTAAAATTAAGCTATAAATTAACAGCTTCTGAAGGCTCTTATTTAATTAATACTTTTATACATCATATTTCAGAAGATAAAATTGCAGAAAACATTGGTATTTCAAAAACATATCTACAAAAAATAAAAAAGAGTTGTATTATCAAAATGTGGGTAGATTTACAAATTTATTGTGATAAATAGGTGATTATTTAAAAAAACAACTCTCTATAAGAGTATACTGTTCTCATCAAAGATTTATAAACTAGATGATATAAAAATCGACGTTAAGTCAAATTTTACAATCAGTATAATACCTGATATAATATTTTCAAGATAAAAATATTTTAAGGATGTTGATTAATATGAATAAATATGTAAAAGTAATGTTTGAAAACAAAGGTGCTGATTTTGAATATAAGATAGATGATGTAAATATTGCAACTAAATGGAATCCAAAAGCTGATAAAGGTAGAGATTTTGGAGGATTTAATTATACAACAGAAGATTGCATATTAAGATGGTTACATCGTGGCAATACAATTTATGATGTTGAAGTTCCAAATGACGCAGAAAATATTAAATTAGAAGGAGCAACAACAATATATAGAACAAATAAAATAATAGTTAGAAATCCTAAAAAAATAGATGATGATTTAGCATTTCATTTTTACAAAATATCTAATATTCCAGAAAAATCTTATTATAAATCATTGGGCGTTGTTTCAATAATGAATTATAGAAAAACGGCTCTTGAAATTTTAAAAGATAAGGTAAATAAAGATAATATAGATGAAGTATTAGAAGAGTGGAACAATTTTATAAATCATGATGGAAAGAATGATAGAAAAAATCTAAATGAGACTGTTAACTTAATACAAGAACTATTAAATAAAATAAAAGCAGATTTATGAATCAGGAGTCTTGTGATAAATAGTATCTAACAAATTTGCTAACAAACTTTTGCATATTTCTTAAATTTTTTGATCACTTATACGTTTAGTTATAGAAAATTCTATTTTTAAATCTTTTGCTGAGATATCAATTTAATACAAAAAATTGCGCAATAGAAAAGGATGATATTGAGTTTTAATAAAATATCATCCTTTTTAATTTACAATGATTTATTATTTAAAGATTTTTTTATATATTTATATTAAATCAGAATTATTTTGATTAACAGGAAGATTATCTAAATCAAAAAATTTCATTTCTTTAGATTCAATATTCCATTTTAATTCACCCGAATAATTTTTAACACAATAAAGTACTGTATTATTAATAAACTACATTACCATTAGGATATTCGTTTCTTCTGCTTTTTCCTGAAACTATTGCTTTAATTCAAAATTATTTTTATCATAATTATAATGCATACATCTACATTCATCTATAATTTTATGATGAAAATGCATAAAGATGATAAATTATTATTAGAAATTGATTATTATAAGCTGTTTGATTTCTTGTTATTGCATTTCATTAATTTTTTTATGATTTTTTTCGTTCTATTTTATTTATAAGAAAAGGCAAAAATATAATTTTTTTAATATTATATGCAGTAGCTATATTTTTATCAATTCCATATCTTGCATGAATAAAGATTACATTTGCCTCATTTGAAGCTTCCAAATCTTTTCTAGTATCACCAACATAATAGCCAAACATTTGAGCATTTCTTTTAAGCATTAATTTTATAGCCTCACCTTTTGTAATATTATAACTTGCAGCACCTATGTAATCCTTAAAATATTGCCTTAAATTTGATGTCTCAAGAAATATTTTAGCGTATTCATCATTATTATTAGTAACAATTCCCAAAGGATATTTTTGACTTAATTTTTTTATAGTTTTTTTCATTCCAAAATAAAATTTAGTTTTTCCTGCTTTTAATAATTTCATTGTCTCATTATTTATTTGATTTAATATTTCTTCTCTTTTTTTCTTTTCAAGATTTGGCATGTAATGTTCAGCATTTTCATCAAATGATAAACCCATACCTGTTTTTACAGTATTCTTACTTATTTTATTTATATCATTAATATTAGATGTAACATTAATTGTAGCTTGATAAGTAGCTTTTATTGTGTCCCATAATGTCCCATCTAAATCAAATATTATTATCATAATTAAACCCACTTTCCTTAGTATAAATCTCCAACAAAGAATTATTTTTTATATTAATGAAATTTTGAATTTTACTATAATAAGCATGAATTTTTTTAAAATTTAGCAAACAATCTCAAACTTTAAGTAAAAAATTATTGTTTCATCTTTTAAATTATTTAAATTTTGATTTAGTGTAATTCTTTCTCCCAATCAGTATCTTACATCAAATTTCTACAAACATTTTAACATATAATTTCAAATTTTTAGAGACTATAAGAAAAATTTGTGGAAATACATTAAAAAATTAGATAGCTTTTCTCTAACAATTTATTACTAATGAATTTTTAAAATATGTTAAAATATTATTATAGAAAATAAAAATGAAAGTGAGTGACTAAAATGGATATTTTTTTAGAAAAAGTAGCAATTGATTGCAAAGACACTTTATACAGATTATTACAATATTCACTTTTTGAAGAAAGTGGAAATGATTTAAATGAGATGAATGATAACGCCATATTTGAATACAAATATTTTGAGAGATATTTTACAGATGACGATAGAGATGCTTATTTTATAAAAGAGCAAAACACTAATAAATTGCTAGGATTTGCTATGGTAAATACTTATATGCAAATTTTTGATAATGGACACAGTATAGCCGAATATATGGTTATTCCAAAATATAGAAGAAATAAAATTGGTAAAAGAGTTGCCATAGAATTATTTAATAAATATAAGGGTAATTGGGAAATAAAGCCATCATTTAATAGTAATAAAGCATATTTATTTTGGAAAAATGTAGTCGAAGATTACACCCATAACAATTTTGAATTTACAAATGGAATATTTACTTTTACTAATTAAAAAAAATTATTAACTATTTTCTCAAAAAAATTTTTCTAGCACCTCAAACACTTCAAATATTACTTTTGTGTTATCATTAAAATTTGGAATTATAGTTTTAAAATATTCAATATGAGATTTTTTCCATTCTTCATAAGTCCCTTCCCCTTCAAGAGAAGATAATTCTTCATTAATATTTTTGAATTCAGTAATTATTACTTTTTTTGTTTTAGTTAAACAAGCTTTTTTTTCATTATCAAAAATTAGTATTGATTCTTCACCTATAATTGGAATATCATCTTCATCATATAACGAAGTTGTAGCAGTCTTTTTACCAGATAATACTAAGTTTACTAATTTATCATTGTCAATTCCAAAATGCCATGTTTTAAGCTTATCTTTCATTTTAACACATCCATTTCCAATAAAAATTTTAGCCAAAATATTATTTTGCCCAAGCATATAAGAAGTTTTGTTATTAAAATTTATATATAATGTAAAAATGATTTTTATGATATGTAGATTATATGTTAGTTTCAAAAAAAAAGTTATTTCCTTACACACTTGCTACTGGCAATTGTCAATATCATATCACATTTAATATATCATATTAAATAGTTAAAGAAAACAGAAATTGGTTAATTACAAAATGCTTTCAAATTTCTGTTTTCTTAATTTACTCTTTTAGAATTCAATGGATGAATTTATTAAATGGTATAAACTAAATTATATAAATGAGAAAAAATTGGTGAATTTTGGATAGAAAATCCGAAATAGATATCCGAGTTTAAATAATTGGTACTTTGTACTTTAATCAGCTTAAAAAGCACATAAAAACTACGACTTTACAAAAATCGTAGTTTATACAAATATCATATAAGCAACTTAAAATATAATTTATGACCATTAGCAAATATTTTTAAAATAGATTGTAAATTATCAAAAGGAATAAATTTCTTGAACACTTTAGAAAAGACATTAAACATCTTAAACGACTTACAATAGGCAAGTAATGAAGTTATATTTAAAGATTTTTCCTTTGAAATATTTTCAGATTCTTCTAAAGATTTTTCCTTTGGTTCTCCATCGGAAGTATCTTTTTCTTGCAAAGTGTCATCAACTTTTTCACTTGGAACAATTTCTTGCTCATCTGTCTTTGCTTTTTCAGAATCTTTATTAGAAATAGTTTCATCTTCTTCGCTTTCTTTATTAAGTTCATTTTCTTGAATTACTGTATCTTCTTGAACCATTTCTTCTTTTGAAACATCTTCTAAAATTTTGTCTTCTGTTTCTATTTCTTTATCTTCATTTTCATTTGTTACTAATTTTTCTTCATACTCAATTATATTTGTCTTAATTTCTTGTTCAGTATTTATATTAGCAGTTTTTACAGAAGTAGTTGCTTCTTTAGTTACTTTAAAATCAATTTCTTGTTGAACACTATTTGCATAAATTTCGTCAACAAAATCATCAGTTAAATCTTTAAGGGTATAATAAATCTCCTGTCTAACCTTAGTGCTTTCTGGATAACTTCTTCTATTTGAAACATCAACACGACACCAATAATCGCTTAAGCAATTAGGATTTTTAGCCATTTTATCTGCTAAATCTATTCTTGTAGATTTTGCATCTTTAACTAAAGCATCATATAATTTTTGAACATATTCTTTAACATTAATTGCTTTAAGATATTTTAATTTTTCTCCAGTTTCTTTAAAGCGAGCCTTCTTATAATCATCAATATTAGTATATGCACCATTAGTTATCTTTTCGATAGCCATATTATCAGTTTTATAATTAACTTCTGTATTTCCTTCTTCTGGCTTATCAATATTTTTATAAATCGTCTTCTTTTCAGAATGAATATTACTATAATATTCAATATAGCCATCTTGATAACCTTTATAACCCAACATTTCATAAGCCAACCATTTTAAAGCATATGAATCAGGTCGCCCATCAGGATTACTTGGTTGATACCAATGAGCTGTATTAATACCTTCACCGCCATAAGAGTTTGAACCACGAGAAGCATATTGATATACTCCGGCATATTTCATTATTTTATTATCAATTAAGTCATCAATGGAATTCAATTGCATACTATCCCAATCAGCAACACTTCTTTGATTAAAACCAGTTGTTTGACGAGCACGATATTTATTACCATCTTCTTGATATTTTAATTCATTTGGATAAGTAATTTGAATACCAATTTCTGCTTTATCTTCAGAGCTTAATTGCAAGAAAGCTTGAGCTTCAATATAATCCATAACATAAATAGTTTGGAAAACTTTATCATAATAATCTTTAATTTTTTCTGGAGTATTTATTCTTGATGGACTTAAACTTGAACCTATCCTATCACCCTTGTTAAAGTTAACTGAAAAATTCATGATTATATCATTAGGACCAAAAGCTTGTGTCAAATTACTATCAGCATAGTCTTCTCCACCAGCATCAAATCTTCTACCATTATTTTTTAAGAATAATCTAGCATCAATATTATGAGCTGTCTCGTGAGTAAAGGTGTGATATGTATATTCTTGTACTGGCTTGCCCAATTCATGAGCCAAATCTGCATCTATATAACCATCTAATAGTCCTTCAGCACTCCAATCAATACGATCTCCCCAAGCAACAGCTGCATTTCCATCACTGGTTTGCCAACGACCAGTTACCTCATTGAAGTTTTTATGGAATGGTTCTTCTGTACCTACTTGTTGATAAACCATTGCTCCATTTTCATCATAGGCAAATCTCTTATCAAGATGGAACGTGTGAATATCATTAAATATCTTAACATCATCTAAAACTTTATAAGCTGTATTAAAGTAAGATTGCATTCTATCTGCATAACTTTTAATTCTTCTTCTTAAAATATCTTGCTGACTTGAATCATTTGGATCTTCAATATAACTTCTTTGAGCTCCAATTACATATTGAACTGGTGTAGATATAATATAAGCTGATTTTTCAGGTAAAGTTAAGATTGGTAACATCATATCATAAGCACGATGTGGCTTATAATTGGCGTCTTCATTACTGAAATGATCCCATAATGTATATTGAATTTTATCTTCCATTCCTTCAATAGGAATTTCTACTAAATATCCTTTAAATTGTTCTCTTGTCCATTTATTAAGATCTCCATTACCAAATTCTGTAACCATATACTCTAAGAATTTAGCTATTGTCTCTTGTTTAGTATAACTACCAAGTATTTCAGCATATTTACTTCCCGTAGAAGCTGTATTAAAATTATTACCATTGGCTAAGTACAAATCAGCAACCTTAGTTGGTGTTAAAATTTGATCAAAACCATCCATATTAAATAACATAAAGTCATATAATTTCATACCAGCCACATCTAAATCATAAAAACGTCTAAAGTAATTATATACATAAAGTGTTTTTTCTAATCTTTTTTCTTGTTTAACAGCATTTTCTAAGTAATTATTTATACTTTCATCATTACTAGTATTAGCAAAATTACTATTAGATAAGAATTTAAGAACAAATTCTTTTAACTCTTTTTTAGTCGTTTCATTATAGAAATCTTTATATATTCTACTATCTTCTGTTGAGGTTAAAATATCTAAATTCTCTGTATAATCTAAAGATTTTAAGTAATTTGTTAAGTCATTTATTACTTGGGAATTATCATCTATTATATAATTCTTATAGTTATAATCAATTTTTAAATCAGGAATACGATAGCTAGCTACAAAATCATAAACATTATCATAAGTAACATTATATTCTCTATGTTCATTATTTTTGTAAACAACCTTTATCTTACTTATTTTCTTAAGATCTTTTTTGGTTAAATAAGTTACGATATTACCTTTAGAATTAATTGGTACTATATGAGAAATTTCTTTATTATTTAAGTCATTATCATTAATATTTTTAGCCATATTTATGATAGTATCAATTTTATAGTAAGGCATTAATTTTCTTAAATTGTTATAAAGAGTTATCTTCTTTTCATCAAAATTTTCATTCTCACTACCAATTAAATCGGCCATTTCTTCATTTTTAAAAATTGGCGTTTTATCATAAGATATATTTTTAAGACTCCATATCTCTTCACTAAATTTAGCTTCTTTAAATAATTCTTTATTTACAGCTTCTTTAGTAATTTTAATTACGCCTTGTTGATTAATATCTTCTGCTTCTGAACTATCAACATAATAATTATTTACACTTTCTTTAGCACTTGAATAAAATCTATGAGTAAAACCAGTGGTCAAACTAATATTATTTTTAAAGATATTATTATCACCGAATGTTAAGTCATAAACTAAATTATTGCCCATTCCATAACCAATATCTACTTTTACATAGTTGTTTTCAAAAGTGGAATTAAATGCTCTACCAACAAGTCCAGCCCTAAAATTCCAACCTCCAGGAATTTTTCCTATAACGTAACTGTTTTTAATAATCGTATCTTCAGCATAACCAACTAAGCCACCTATTTGCTGTAAATTAGCCCAACCAGCATCGATATTAAAATTAACTGCATTACAATTAGAAATAGTAGTTTGTTTAGCATTACCTAATAAAGTACCTACTCTACTTTCATTATTTGCTTTGTAGTAATTTGTGATATAAACATTTTTTAAAGTAGATTGTTCTGCCTCAATAGCAATACTTCCATTACCAGAAGTTGCTGGCATAGTAACATCAGTAAATTTGACATTTTCAATAGTAGCATTTTTTATTTTATTAAATAAAGGTTTCTCTAAATTTTTGATTGTATAACCATTACCATTTAGTTTTCCTGAATAAAAATCAACATAACTAATATTTGTATCAGTTGAAATACTACTAGCATCATAATTTTTAGTTAATGTTACATCTTCATTATTTTGAAGTTTAGTAATTAGAGTTTTAAATGCTATATCTGGATGTGTTTCATTAGAGGCAATACCTCCTTTAATTTCACCAAAATCAATTTCTAAGTTTTTAGCATTACTATTTTCATCTGTTACATATTTGTAATCTAAAACTAATATTAAATGTCCATTTTCTTCAGAAACTTCTTTAATTTTAGCTCTAATACTAGGCATTTGACTCATATTGATTTCAACAAAATAATCTTTTTTATTGGAAATTAATTCTGCTTTAGATATTTCATTAACCAAAATGACTTCTTCTAACCCATCATTCATTTTACTTTTATATAAATTAATTTCATCTATATCTTTAAGTTCAATATAATTTTTTTCTAAAGAAATAACTTCTTCTAATAATTTAATATCTTTAAAACTATTTTTAGTATCTTTAATATCGGTATCTCTATCATAAGTACCAATTACTTCTAAATAACATCTTGTAAAATTACTTTTAGCTATACTAATTTCATTTTTATAATCTTCATTAACTATTTCTTTAGAATTTTCTGTTGTAATCTTAATTTTTGGTTTACCTATAATACTTCCATCAGTATCTTTTAACTCAGAAGTTATTACAATCTTATTATCCTTAATTTCATAATTATAATTTACTATTTGAGGTCTATCTTTTAAAACTTCTAATTTTACAGTATAAGCTTTTGGAAGTTCTACAACTTTTCCATTACTTAAAATTATAGCAGTTATAGAAATTTCTTTTTCACCAGAAGTTTTATAACCATCATAGACAAATTCATAGTTATTATCAATTTTAGTTAAAAGATATTCCCTACCTTTAATAACTACTTTATCTAGAGTTAAACCTAGTTCTTCTAAATCAGCTGAAATATCAACCATTACTTTTATAGATTCATTTTTCTCAAAATAGTTATCATTATTAATACTTATAGCTTTTCCATCATTAATTGTTATATTTTTATATTTGTTACTGTCAAATAAACCATATTTAGTTTGATAAATTATTTCATCAGTGTACTCATTTTCATCAATGTTATTTTCATTAAGAACATCTGTATCTAAATCATAACTAGCCTTAAAAATTAAGTCAAAATTTGTGTCAAGAACAATATCTTCTAATTTTATAGTATTATGTCCTCTATTAACATTGTATTTTTTACCATTAAATTCCACATATCCATTTATAAAACTTTCATCATGAGCTACCGCTTTATCGTCTAGTTTAACATCAAAATCAAGAAGAGCTGTTTTTTCTTTATAATTTTCTTGACTAATCTTTAAGTTTTCAATTTGTGGAGCAGATTTTAAAACCTCTATTTGAATGGTCTTTCCCGGTACAGAATAATAATTATTTACTTTATCGTAATAACTATTTAATTCTAATTGGACTCTATCTGTTGTTAATGTCAATACACCTGACTCATTAGGAGCCGTAATAGCAATTTTTGACTTATAAATATTTGGTCTATTTGTACTTTCACCATTGGCAATATAATTTTTACCATTTGTTGTTATTGCTGAAAGCCTAGTATATTTTTTGCCATTATTAGTTTTTATATTTTCTCCTACAAAAACATCATAACTAATTTCATAATTTTTTTCTTTCTTAGTAACATATTTTGAATTTTTTAGAGTTATTGTATCTACATAAATTTGCCCATTTTCTATGAATAATGAAGCTTCGCCAATATTTATGTTGTTATATCTATATTGATCTGCTAATTCATAACTAGCTAAAAATTTGACACAATATCTACCATCAGTATTTTTATCATAAGATAAGTTTATACCAGTATTTTCAGCTAATTGATAAATCTCCTCAAGTGTAAGTTTTTTACTGTCAAGAATTCTATCAGATGAGTCAACTAAAACTGCTGTTAACTCTGTCAAGGCTAAGTTATCATTTTGAAGTTTAAATTTAACATTAACATTTTTGTCATTACGATTATATGAAAGATTAATATCTGTAACTGAAGGTGCTTGTTTTAAAACTGTATATGTCAATGTAGTAGCAGTATAATCTTTATTATTTTCAAAATATTTTAAAGTATCCAATTTTACACCATCAAATGTTATACTATGTCTTCCTAACTCTGTATTAACATCATTTAAAATAACTTCATAATTATTTTCTGCTATATTACTAACATCATATTCTTTTCCATTTAAAACAACTTTGACAACTTTAGCACCTCGGTCATTGATACTTGTAAATCTAATAACTGGTTTTTCGCCTTTTTGAAGTTTATCAGTAATAGAAATATCACTTATTTTAAAATTATAACTTCCACCTACAACAAATGAATGTGCATACATTTCTTCTTGATAATTCTGAGAGTCACCTTTTTCACTGTCAAGATTATAGTTACCAATTACTTTAACAAGATAAGTTTCTCCATCAATAAAATCATATTTAATGGTTCCCCTACTCTTTATAATTTCACTTTTAAGCTCTTTGCTATCTTTATCATAAATACTTATGGTGCCTTCTAAGAAAGCATTATCAATATCAACAAGTTCATAACTTAAAGATTTATTATCATCATTAAAATTAACTTTATTAATATATGGAACATCTTTTAAAACATTAATACTAAATTCTAAAGGTGCTTTTATTACCACATCATCACTTAAAATTATACTACTAATTTTGTAAGTATCTTTTCCTGCTTTGTCTGAAGTTTTAACTTTAATATTATAAATACCATTATTATTTAAGGCTTCAACTATGGAATTATCATCCATTACAAAAGACTTAATAGTAACCGTGTCATCTGAATTTATTGAAGCTTTTATAGAAATTTCTGCCATTTCATTTTTATTAAAGTAATATTTATTATTTTCAGCTAAAGTAAGTTTAGCTTTATAAATTTTAATTGCATGATTTTTAATCAAATACTCTGAATTTTCATTTTTACCATTGTCCTTATCAGAATCTAAATCATAATTAACTTTAACATCAATTAAATAGTTATCTGCTTCTTTTAATTCTTCAGCAAATTCTTTTAATTTTATTTCATTAAGACCTTTCTTTAAAGATATCCTTTTTAATTCTTTTTCGCCATCTTTAATAATTACTTCTCCTAAATTAGCTTTTAACGCATTATCATTATCTTTTAAATTAAAAATAATTACAGGAACACTTTCCGTTTCATCAATAAAGAAGTCTTCTATTGTTGGTTTATCCTTTAAAACATCAACTTTAAAGCTTAATTTTTTACTTACTTCATCATCACCTAAAGTAACTTTAGAAATCATATATTCTTTTAAGCCAGTATTAGAAGGAGCTTTTATTGAAATACCATAAGTACCATTACCATAATAATTAGGATAATAGATCTTATTATTTACAACTACTTCAGTAATTACACTTCCATTATCTTCTGGAATTATTTTGGCATTAAATTTCAACTCTACATCCTGACTTTTTTCAGCATAATATATTTCTTTATCATAATGTGATAATACTACATCATGAACAGTTAATTCGTGATTAAACAAAGAACCTGTAAAATCATTCTTTTTATTAGCATTATCAAAATCCAAGTCATAAGAACCAACTATTTTGATATTATATTTATTTCCTTTTTCAAGTTCTACCTTGTACTCAAAGTCTTTTTTAGTTAAGTCTAAATCTTTTTCAAATATCAAAGTATCATCTTGCTTTGTAATGACAATCTTGGCCTCTTGAACGGCTTTATCTTTATCATCTAAAGAAAAGGTAATTTTATTTTCTTTATCATGATAAATGAAATTAGAAAATTGTGGCTTTTGTTTAAGAACTTCAAAAATAATTTCATCATTACAAAGTATCTTTGTACCATCATCTAATATTACATAATTTATTTTTAATTTCTTTTCACCAGAATTACTAAAACTATTTAATAAAATACTATAATGATCATTTAAATAAATAACTTCATATTCATAATCATCAATTCCTATTTTAGAAATAACTTGACTCATATTATTAGGTTTAACATCCACTTTAAAATCAAAATTAATAGCTTGACCTTGTTCTGGATATAAAGAAGCTAAGTCAGTTAATGGAGTAATAAGTGCTTTAGCACTTGTAAAAGTGTCAAAATAAAGATTTTTGTTTTTATGATAATTACTTTTAGAATCTAAAGTATTAGTGTCTAAATCATAGTCACCTAAAATAAGTACTGAATAAGTTTCTCCTAAATCAAAAGCTGTCTTAAAAGAAATATTTTTAGAGTTTATATCTAAAGTTTCATCAAGAACAACTTCTCTAGTTTCAAAATCATCAGCTTCATCGTCAATAAAATCTTCTATATCAACTTGTCCTTTAATTACTTTTATTCTAGCATTTTGAAGAGCTTTATCTAAATCATTAACTGTTAAACTGATATTGTTATTGCTAAAGTTAAATTCTTTTATTTCTGGTTCTTCTTTTAAAACATCAATTGTAAAAGTTAAATCATCAATACTTATTTGTTTTCCATTATCTAAAATTACTTTTGTAATAACATATTGTTTCAATCCTGCTTTGTTTGGTGCTTTTACATTTACTGTATAAATATCTTCATTATAAATGGTTTCAATTTTTTGATTATTAACAAATACTTCTTTTATTCTTACATCACTATAATTAATTTTAGCAGTAAATTTTAATTCAACATCATCTTTTTTATGATAATATGAATTTATTTTTTTCTTTTGTAATTTAACACTATAATCAGTTTTATCTGTTGTATTTTGAGTTTGTTGAGCTGAGTCAGTTATAGTTATTTTTCCATCATTATTAACATCTAATGCTTTTTTATAATCAACTTTTGTTAGTAATTTTGTATCAGTTCTTGGATCAGCTATTTTTTGTTCTTCTTCACTTTCATTTACTATATCAATTAAATATTCATTTATTTTTTGAGCATCAACGTAGTCTTTCTTTCCATCATTATTAACATCACCTTTATTATTATTCATAAAATTCAAAGTGATAATTATAGCTAAAAGAATTGCTATCAAAACACTGAAAATTATTGTTATTTTCTTTTTATTATTCTTTATAAATAAAGCATTACTTAAAAAAGTAGTATTAATTAGAGCTAAACTAAAAATTAATAAAAATATTAAAATAGCACTACCTATTATAAAAGGTCTATTTGTTTTTACTTTATTATTTTTTTCAGATATTGTTTGTTTTTTAGAATAACTATTGTTCTTTTCACCAGTAGAATTTTCAATTGTTAAGGTCTTGCTGGCATTGTTAAATTCTATATCTGAATTACCATTTGAAGCTACTGGATTATCTAAAGTTATTGTTGTTTTACCTGAAGTAGGATTATCTTTTACAAATAATTTTATCATTAATAAATGCTCAGAATTTTGTCCTTTTTTATTAAGTAGAGCAAATTTATTGTTTTCTTCATTATAGGAAATGTCAGACCATTCATCTTTTTCTTGAAAGTTATCCATTTCTAAAACTTCAAAGACATTTTCATCATACTTTAACCCAGCCGTAAAAGCATATAAAGAATCATCATAATCTAAATCAACCATAACAGTAACTGACTCTTTTTCTTTTAAATTTACTTTATCAACATTTAATGTCGCCTTTTCTTTCGCAACTACACTAAATGGTATCAAAAAAAGAGATAAAATTACTATTAGAAAATATTTTCCATTCTTATTCATAATATAAAAACCTCCTAAATTATGTAAATTTATTAAAAATTAACTAAAAATTAGCTTTTTTTCTTAAATTTCTCCTATTTTTTCACTAATCTTTTCATCATAGTTAACGTTTTTTTGCTTTCCTATTCTAACATACTTTTGTTCGTTTGTCAAAAATATATTTTTATCTTACTAATATTCTTCACCAATACCTCGATCTAATAATAAATAGTTTTTGTTAAATGATGTGGTTTATCTTTATATTCTTTATTTTTACTAAGTAACCACAAAGCATTATCGATTTGAATAGAATTTAATTCTATATTATTTTGCTTTAATTTTTGTTTAATTAGTTCAACAGAATATATCATATTAGCTCTTATTTCTATTTCTTTTTCATCATCATGAAGTATTTGTTTTTTATTATCAACTAAATTTGCTAAAACAGGAGAATATTCTAAAATACCAAAATGTCTCAAAACTTGAGGAATTTTATAATCCGCACAAGCTAACATATTATCATCATTTTTAACCGTTTTTTTAATATAATCAACATTTAAAAGTAAATCACCAACTAATAATATAGCTCGCTTAAAAAAATAAACCTCTTTACCTTTATAAATACTGATATCACGAAAATTACTAAAATTGCTAAGTATCTTATTTAAAAGTTCAAGATCATTATCGCCTTGAATAGTTTTTGTTAAATCATCAATATTTTTAAACTCTGCAACTAATTGTTTTATGATTTCATATCTTTCTTTTAATAACGGTATAGAAGTAGTCCCTTTAAAAATATCATCTAACTCTTCAAGTGTTAGTTTTTCTAAATAATCAATATCTAGTAAATTATAGCCGTTTTTTATAGCTTTGGATATTGCATAAAACAATCCATAAGAACCCGAATACCATTCACCTTTATACTCAATTTTCCACTTTACATCAAAATCCCAAAAACAAAAATTTAATGATTCACATAATATCAAATACATTAATATTTGCTCTATTGTAAAGTTTTCTAAATCGAGAAAATCATTATTAAGCCAGGGCACTTTTTTATTTTCTTTAAGCAAATCAGTTACTTTATCAATATTATTAAAATTTATTTTTACATCTTTAGAATTATCAACTACATATTTTATAGAATTTAATATTTTTTCCCTCGTGTACATAATATTACCTCTTTTTTATTATTTTTAAATTTTTATAATTTTTCCGCTTTCACAATGCCTATAAAATTCTTCAACATTTATATGATATTGAGGCTTTTCGTATTCATAAACAAAAAGATTATCTTCCCCAAAATGATTATTTAATTCAAACTTAATAAATTTATTTTTAACATCCCGCAATAAATCTTTTTTCGTTTCATATTCATAAATACCTCTAAATTTTGCCCATGAATGTTCAAACCAATAGTATTTCTGATTTTTTTCGTAAGTTAAAAATGTATGTGTAGGACATTTATTTTCATCATAATGAATTATAAAATATGTCTGAATTTTCCAGTCGTTAAAATAAAATCTTTCTAACTCAACTTGATCCCAGCAAACACCTACTCTACTATTAATTATTTCAGTAGGAGATTGTAATCTATAATTATCAGAAAAATCTTCATCAGAAGAATTATGCTTTTTACCACTTACATCAACCCAACCATATTCTATTTTATTCATTAGAGACATAACTTCTTGTTCATAATTATTTGATAAATCTCTTTTTTCGGTGTTTTTTTCTTTTTTTAAGTAATTCATAATTCCTCCACAATTTTTTATAATAAAATATATTAAGAATATTATACAATATATGTCTAATATAAACAATCCTAGCAATTTCGAATTTTAATTAATTCTTCATTTTTTTATTTTTCTTTTTAATCTTCTAAACAGAAATACAGTCGCTAAAATGGTTCCTTCATATATTAAATTAGGATAGTAAAATTCATAGTAAAAGCAGAAAGGAGCTGAAAATGAAAAGAAGAAAAATCATTGTTATTATTGTTTTTGCTTTAGCAATTTTTTTGATGGCTGTTGGTTATTCGGCTTTCGCAACTCAGCTTACACTAAATGGTACAGCAGAAATTACTGGAGAATGGAACGTAAAAATAACAAATATCGAAATTAAAGAAATGTCTAAAGGCTGTCAATCATTAAACACTAATTACACAAATACAACTGCTAGTTTTAATGCTCAACTTTTAAAACCAGGAGATCACATACTTTATGTCATTACAATTGAAAATGCAGGAACTATCAATGCCGTTTTAGATAGTGCTAAATTTATATCGGAAGAAAATAGCTCTCCTGCTATAACTTACAATACAACTGAACCAGCTAAATTTTTAGAAGCTAAGCAAACAACTACCTTTACAGTAGAAGTTGTTTATAATAAAGATACTACGGAAATTCCTGAAATTAAAACAAAAACACTTACAGGAATTATTGAATATGTTCAAGAAATTTAATTTTAAAAGGTATTATTTTATTAACTATTAATGAAAAATATTAGATACAAAAGATTATTATTAATAATGGTTTTCTACCTAATGATAAGTATATTATTAATATTAAAAAAAGAAAAATATTATTTTAATATAATAAATCCTCTTTTCTTTAGTAGTTTATTAATCTTTTTTTTCATATACCAAAAGAAATATTATGTTAAAACAGCTAAAAATCATCGACTTAATATTTTTATTTTTACTATTGCTTGTTTTTATAACTTAATTTATTTTTATTTAGGTATAATCTTTGGTTTTGTTAATAATCCTTATCAGCATAAAATTTTAACTATTATTAAAAATATCTTTACACAAATTATTCCCCTACTTGGTATTGAAAAAGTTCGTAGTATTTTAACTTACAATAATAAAAAAAATACTAAAGTGTTGCTAGCGAGTTTTATCTTATTATTTTTACTTGAAATAAATTTTAAAACTATTTATTTTTTAGCAGATAATAAAGAAATTCTTTTTCAATATATTTGTTCTCATATTTTACCTCTTATAGCAAATGGGTTACTATATACTTATTTAAGTTCAAAAGGCTCACATCCTGTTATCTTACGTATTTTAAATAAAGGAATGATTTTATTACTACCTATTCTTCCTAATTTAGATTGGTTTTGTAGCGGAACCTTTTATTTAATCATGTCCCTTTTAATTTATATTTTATACAACTACTTTTTCATTAAAGAAAAAAAGCAAAAAAAATCTTTTATAAAAAATAGTTACACTATAACTTTCTTTTTATCGATAGTTTTAATTTGTTTCATGTTAGGCTTTTTTAAATATGAAATCATTACTATCCTGTCAAATAGTATGAAACCTATATTTAATAAAGGAGATGCTGTAATTTATGTAAAATACAATAAAGAAAGATTACAAAATTTAGACAATAAAACAATTATTATTTATAAGACAGCTAATAAAAATATCGTTCATCGAATAGTAAATAAGATTGAAAAGAATAATGAAATTTTTTATCAAACCAAAGGAGATAATAATACTACTAATGATAAAAATTTAGTAAATGTCAATCAAATAAAGGGCGTTTATGTTTTTCATATTAAATATTTAGGTTATCCTACTATGTGGCTTTACAATTATTTTCATAATAAAAATTAAAAGTAAAGTAAAGTGGGTTTTAAAATGATAAAAAATAAAAAGATTAAAAAAAGCATCAATTTTCTTGGTATCTTATTTATACTAGGTGGAATAACCTTTTCAATAGTAATTTCCGTCAAAAAAGATTCTACACTTCTATATAAATATAATGTCAAGAAAAGTAGCAATTATTTCGTCTTGTTAAAACCAAATAACTTCTATGCAAGTGAAACTCTTCCTCCCAATCATTATTATGCGTCAAATTCGATTAATTCTTTTAAGATTAATTTACAGTATGCCTTTGACAATTCTAAAAAAACTTTTATTAAATATTATTATAACATCTCTTGTAAAATTATTGGCTCTGTTACTGATGAAAACAAAGGGGATGAAACAATTTGGTTTCAAAATAAAACTTTACAAAATAATGTATATAAAAGTATAAAAAGTAAAAATTTTTATGTTAATAAAGATATTGTAATCGATTATAATTATTACAATGATTTAGCTCGAAAATTTGAAAAAACTTATAATATAAAAATTAATTCTTCTTTAAAGATTTATTTTACTATTTATTATGACTTATATGAAAAAGATCATAAAAAGAAAATTAAAGATACCATAGAATTAGAAATTCCATTGACAAATACTGTTACATACGTAAAAGAAAATTATAAAAAAAATAAAAATTATAGAGTTTATACTTCTAAAAAAGA
>CANRAX010000012.1 GCA_947628635.1 uncultured Bacilli bacterium
ATTTATATAAGTTATAATAGTACCAATCCAGGTAGTTTGTTTGGTGGAACGTGGGAAAATTATGGAAGTGGAAAAGTCTTAAAAGGAATAAATAGTGGAACTGCTGGACAAACAGGAGGATCAGACACCGTATCATTAAAAGAAGAAAATTTACCAGCACATACACACGATATATCACATACGCATACCACTCCTGAAACAGATGCAAATTATTCTTTATCAACAACAGGCGGAACACATTCTCATATTATAAGTAATGTCGCTACTGTAGCTAGTGGAACATATTGTGATGGTATTAATTGCTTTATGTGGAATAGTAAGACTGGTTGGGGATCTAGTACTTTAAGTTCTTTTGCTGGAGGAGATGGTGCCCATACGCATGGTATTACAGGTGATATAACAGTACCTAAAATGACAACTAATAGTATCAGTAAAACCACATCAGGTTCAACAGGAAGTGGTACCTCATTTAGTGTTCAAAATTCCTATATCACAGTGTATATGTGGCGCAGAACTAAATAACACTTAACATTTGACAGTTTATTCTGAAAGTGTTATTTTTTTATTAGAAGGTGATATAATGCGTAACTTAACTATTTTACCAGCTGATACTTATATTGTTTTAAATAAAACTGTTTTAAGTGATAAAGATCGTAAAATTATTACTATGTTATATCAACCTATTATAGGTTTCACCGCAACTTCTTTATATTTTACATTACTAGATGATTTAGATAAACTTGAACTAATGAGTGAAGATTTAACACATCATCATTTAATGGCTACTATGCAATTAAAACTAGAAGACATTATTATAGCAAGAGAAAAATTAGAAGGTGTGGGTCTTTTAAAAACTTACTTAAAAAAAGATAATATTAATCATTACGTTTACTTAATATATTCACCTCTTACACCTAATGAATTTTTTAATCATCCTATCTTAAATATTGTTCTATACAATAATCTTGGGAAAAAAGAATATGAAAAGATTTTAAATTATTATAAAATTCCTCGTATAAATTTAAAAGATTATGAAGATGTAACTTCCAAATTTGATGAGGTTTTTACTTCTATAAAAGGTACAATTTTAGAAATAGAAGAAGACATAACAAAAAGAGATACTAATAATATTTTAATTAATAAAGGCATTGATTTTAATTTATTAATTTCTAGTATTCCTGCCTCTCAAATAAATGAAAGATGTTTTAACAAAGAAACAAAAGAATTAATTAACGCATTAAGTTTTACATATAACCTTAATACATTAGATATGCAAGGTTTAGTACGTAATGCCCTTAATGAAAAAGGACTTATAGATAAAATGCTTTTACGTAAAAGTTGTCGTGAATATTACCAATTTGAAAATAATGGTAATTTACCAACACTTATTTATAATAAGCAACCAGACTACTTGAAAAAACCTAAAGGTGACAATTCTAAATGGGCAAAGATGGTCTATGCTTTTGAAAATTTAAATCCTTATCAGTTTTTAAAGGCTAAGTATAAAGGGGCTGAACCAACAGATCGAGATAAACGATTAATTGAAAATTTGCTAGTTGATCAAAAATTAAATCCTGGTGTTGTAAATGTTTTGATTGCTTATGTATTAAAAATAAATAATGAACAATTAAAGAAAAGTTATGTTGAAACTATTGCTGGTCAATGGAAAAGACTTAATATTGAAACAGTTGAAGAAGCTATGCGTATAACAGAAAAAGAACATAAAAAACTTCGTAAAATAGTTAAGCCTACACCTGAAAAAGTTAAAGATAAAAAAGAAAATTTACCAATTTGGTTTGATGAAAATAATGATATAAAAGAAATATCAAAAGAAGAAGAAAAAGAAATGGCTGATATTTTAAAAGAACTTGTCTAATCAAAAACTATTTGCTTTTACGAAAATTATAAAGATAACGCCAATAGGTGTTTTTTTTTGAAAAATGTGTTATAATGCTAATTGGTTTTGCTGTCAAAAAGATGTCAATCTAAATAAAGATATATATTATAATTTGAATTTATTTTTCAGAATATGATATTATTAATTAGTAGTGTAAAGCATAAAATATAACGTAAGGAAAGATTTTAATGAATACAAATAAATATGATAATAGAGAATTCTTTGAAATTATAAAACCTATTATAAATAATGAAGAATTTAAAAAATTAAAGAAAATAGAACATCACGGTATAACAAGATATGACCATAGTATGCGAGTTGCCTATTATTCTTATAAAGTTACTAAATCAATTCATTTAAATTATAAAGAAGTAACTGAAGCGGCTTTATTACATGATTTTTTTCTAGATGAAATGAATAATGAAAACAATGTCAAGAAAATCCTTAAACATCCAAATATAGCTTTAAAAAATGCTAAAAAATATTTTTCTTTAACTAAAAAGCAAGAAGATATTATAAGTAAGCATATGTTTCCAATTGGTCTAAGACCACCACTTTATTTAGAAAGTTGGATAGTAGATATTTTAGATGATGTGGCAGCCGTTTACGAAAAATCAAAAGTAACTAAATCAAGATTGCAAGCAGCTACAACTTTTCTTTTACTAATCGCTATTAACTTTATTAGATATCGTTAATTAATTTGAATTTTAAAGAGTATAATAACTCTTTTTTTCGTTAAAAAAATATGTTATACTTTTGTAAGAAAGAAGGAAGTAGGATGAGTAAGACTTATATCTTTGGCCACAAAAAGCCTGATACCGACTCCGTATTATCCGCTATTGCTCTTTCATATTTAAAGAATGAATTAGGGGAAGAAACAGAAGCAAGGATATTAGGAAATATTAATAAAGAAACCACTTTTGCTTTAAATTATTTTAATCTTAACGTTCCAAAATATTTAAATGATGTTAAGTTACAATTAAAAGATATAAACTATCATAAAGGCTTTTTTATTCATGACACATCTTCTATTTATGAAGGTTACCAATTAATGTTAAAAGAAGGTTTAACTGGTTTGCCTGTTGTTGATGAAGAAAACACCTTTACAGGTTTAATTACTATTAAGGATTTATCTCATACTATCATTAATGAAAATATTGAAGATTTATATACATCTTATGAAAATTTAATGTTGGTTTTAAAAGGTGAAGCTATTTTAAAATTTGATTCTGATATAATTGGTAAATTAATTGTTGCTGCTTATCGTAGTACAACTTTTATTGGAAATATTAGTCTTAATCAAGATATGATTTTAATTGTAGGAGATAGGCATAGTGTTATTGAATATGCCGTTGAAAAAGGCGTCAAATTAATTATTTTATCTGGTGATTCAGAAATAAAAAAAGAACACATTGAAATAGCCAAAAAGAATAAAGTAAATATAATAAGGACACCTTATGATACATATCATGTTACTAGATTAGTTGGTTTGACTAATTATATTAAAACAATGCTTAGAAGTTTTAATCCTATTAAATTTGAAAATACAGAATTTGTTGATACTGTTATAGATATTAATAATAAGTTAAAACATACAAATTATCCCATCGTTGATAAAAAAAATAAATGTTTAGGACTTTTGAAAATAACTGATTTATCTGAAAAAAGTCCCAAAAAAGTTATTTTGGTTGATCATAATGAAAAAGCTCAGAGTGTTGAAGGCATTGAAGAAGCTGAAATTTTAGAGATAATTGATCATCATAATTTGGGTAGTATTACAACTAATAATCCTATTAATTTCCGTAATATGGCTGTTGGTTCTACTTGTACCATTGTCTATACTATGTTTAAAGAAAGAAAAATCGCTATTCCTTATAAAATAGCTGGAGCTTTAATTTCTGGCATATTATCAGACACTCTAATTCTAAAAAGTCCAACTACTACTAGTAAAGATATTGCAGCTGTTCATGATTTAGCAACTATTCTTAACTTTGATTATAAAGAATATGGCATGGAACTTTTAAAAGCTGGAACTTCGCTAGATGGTATGAGCAAAGAAGATGTATTATATAATGATTATAAATTATATACTATTAATGAAAAAACTTTTGCGATAGGACAATTCTTTACTATGAATTTTAATGATATACAAAAAGAACTAAGTTCTTATGTTCATGTCTTAGATGAAGTAGCAGAAGCTAATAATTATGTCCTAGTTGCGTTATATGTAACAGATATTATCAAAAATGGAAGCTATGTTTTATATAACACAAAAGCAAAAGATATTATGGATGTAGCATATGAAACAGATGTTATTGAAGGATATTTCGTGGAAGGATGTTTATCTCGTAAAAAACACATTGTTCCAGAAATTATGAGTATTATAGAAAGTTAGGTGTTTACATGAAGGATACAATTATTTTAATTATTAAAGGCTTTATAATGGGAATAGCTAATATAATTCCAGGTGTTAGTGGTGGGACACTGGCTTTAACACTTGGTATTTATGAAAAATTTATTTCCTCTATAAGCCATTTCTTTTCTAAATTGAAAGAAAATATTAAATTTTTAGTTCCCGTCTTTCTAGGAATGGGCTTATCTATTTTAACAATGAGTAGTCTTATTGATAGTAGTTTTAAAAATTATCCAATTCCAACAACGCTTTTCTTTATGGGCCTAGTAATTGGTGGTATTCCTCTTTTAGCTAAAAAAGTCAAAGGCACTAAAGAGCAAAAACAACTATCAAGTTACGTAATAATGTTAATTACTTTTTTGATTGTTATACTGTTAGCTTTTGCCCCAGATTTGTTTAATGGTTTCAAAGAAGCTAATTTTGCTAACTTGAACGTAGGTGGGTATTTTATCTTATTTTTAGTAGGAACTATTGCTGCCGCTACAATGGTTATTCCAGGTGTTAGTGGTTCCTTAGTATTAATGCTTCTTGGGTATTATTTCCCAGTAGTCAAAACAATAAAAGCCTTAGCGCATTTTAAAAATATTGGACCTAATTTTCTTATTTTAATTGTTTTTGGTTTAGGTATTTTGCTAGGAATAGTATTAATTGCTAAATTAATTGAATACTTACTGGCTAAATTTTCTGCTAAAACTTATTTCGGTGTTTTAGGTTTTATCTTTGCTAGTATAATTGCTATTCCTGTTTCTGTTTATCATGAAATAGGAAGTATAGATTTTAAAATTTTACAAATTATCATTGGCCTTGTTTTCCTTACAATTGGAACAATGGTTGGTTATAAGTTAGGAGATGATTAACAATGAATTTTATTTCAATTTTTATTCTATCATTAATTCAAGGAATTGCTGAATTTTTACCTATATCTTCTTCAGCCCACTTAATTATTTTTCGTGATCTTTTTGGAATAGGTAAAGGCATGAGTGCTAATATGGAATTGACTTTTGATATTGCTCTTCACTTAGGTACTCTTCTTGCAATTGGCGTTTATTTCTTTAAAGATTTTCTTAATATGATTGTTAAAGGTTTTACAAAAGGAGTTAAGGATAAAGAAGGTAAAATTTTATGGTATTTGGTTGTCGCAACAATTCCGGCTGCCATAGTAGGGATATTATTTGAAGAACCTATTGAAAATATTATTCGTAAAAAATATTTAGTAATTGCCTTAGCTCTTGCTATTATGGGTATAATTATCTATTTAGCTGATAAGTATAGTAAAAGTAATAAAAAAGTAAAAGATATGTCTTTAAAAGATTCATTCTTAATAGGTTGTAGTCAAGTATTTGCATTAATACCTGGATTTTCTAGAAGTGGAACAACCATTGCTGCTGGTCGGCTTTTAGGTATTGAAAGAGAAGAATCTGCTAAATTTTCTTTCTATTTAAGTGCTCCAGTAGTCTGTGGGGCTGTTATTTTAAAATTAATTGATAAAGAAACTTGGACAATTATTTTAAATGCTCCATCAACATTTATACTTGGTATAGTTTTATCCTTTGTTGTTGGTTTAATATGTATCAAGTGTCTATTAAAATATTTAGATAATCATAATTTTAAAGTCTTTATGATTTATCGTCTTTTATTAGCTCTTGTTGTTATTGGTTATATATTATTAGGCTTTTAATAAGTAAAAATAATTGTTTTTCTAATTAAAGAAAGGAAACTTAATATGAAAAATATTCAATTTGGACTTATTACAACTTTACTTTTAGGTATATTTATTGTTATAGGTGCTCTAATTGCTTTTTTAGTAAAGAAAAAACAAAAAGTAGTTGATTTTTCAATGGGCCTAGCATTTGGTGTCATCACAGCTTTAATTGTTACTGATTTATTACCTGAGATAATTGAAAATTTACGTCTTCGTTATCTTTATCTTTTTTTGATATGTACTGCTTTAGGTTATTTTATTTTAAAATTACTTGATACTTTTATTCCTGATCATGAAGAAGACCAACATATGACTAATAAAGAGTCAAAAAATAATCTAGCTCATATTGGTATAATTACATCTTTAGCTATTGTTCTTCATAATATTATTGAAGGAATGGCCATCTACTCATCAATTTTAACGAATACTTCTTTAGGTTTAGCTATTACAATAGGAGTAGGGTTTCATAACATTCCTTTAGGAATTGTTATTACAGGAGCTTTTTATCAAAGTAATCAAAATATAAGTAAAACAATTCTATCTATTTTATTAGTATCTTTATCAACTTTCGTTGGTGGTATTATTATGTTTTTTCTAAATTTAAATGCTCTAAATCCTTTATTATTAGGAATATTGCTTTCAATAACTCTAGGAATGCTTCTTTTTATCGTAACTTCTGAGTTAATTCCTCGTCTTCGTTTTACTTCTGATAAAAAGACATCTTTAACTGGAATAGGTATAGGTATAATTATTATGCTAATTTCAATATTATTTTAATCAAAGGTGATACAATGTTTTATAGTTTATGTTATCTATTTTTAGAATTTATGTTTTTTTCAATTATTGGCTATCTAGCTGAAATATCTTACGTTAGTCTTAAAACTAAAAAAATAAACATCTCTCGAGGTTTCCTTATAGGTCCTTATTTACCAATTTATGGTGTTTCATCCGTAGTAATGGTTCTATTACTTTCTCGCTATCAAGATGATTTATTTACTTTATTTGTTATGGCTGCTTTCATTTGTACATTCTTAGAATATATGACAAGTTTTATTCTAGAAAAAATTTTTAAATTACGCTGGTGGGATTATTCTTCTAAAAAGTTTAATATAGAAGGAAGAGTTTGTTTAGAAAATTCTCTTTTATTTGGTTTAGGTGGATTATTAATTGTTAAAATTTTAGATCCTTTTTTAGAAAAATATTTAAATTTATTAACTCCCTTTGCTTTGCAAACATTAGCCATTATTTGCTTTATTGTTTTTTTAAGTGACTTTGCTATATCTCTATTTATATTAATTCGCTTAGGTATAAATGTTAATAAGTTTGCTAAAAGCGACGCAACAAGTGAAATAAAAAAAGAAGTTCGAGCTTCTCTAGAAAAGTATACTACTTTAACTCTTCGTTTAGTTAAATCTTTTCCAAGTTTGAAATATCCTAATTCTAAAGCTTTTGATGCTTTTAAACAAACTCTTATTAAAAGAAAAGAAAGTTTAAAACATTTGAAAGAAAAAGTAGATAATAAAATTGACTGTGAAATTGCTGAAGTAGAAAATAAAATAGATAAAATTGAAAAGAAAATGGAAAAAAACTTAAAAAACAAGGATGAACAAGAAATATAATCTTATAGTTATAAATTAGTTTAAGCATAAATAAAAAGCACTTCCTTTTGTAGAAGTGTTTTTATTTAGAATTCTTTTCTATTTTATCTTGTTATAGAAATTAGCAGTTGCTGTACTAACATATGGAGCTAACCAGAAGAATAATATACCAAATGTAAATACACTTAAAATTATCCAACCTAAGAAACTTATATGTAGCTTAAATAATTCCATTTTATGACCATTCATCATTTCTTTACTTTTCTTCATAGCTTCAAGTGCTGTAAGATTTTCGTTATCTACTAAGATAAATTGTACCATACTATAACTATATGCTGCGATAATACCAGGAATTATTAACAATAAAGACCATAATCCTACAAAGATATTTACTAAGATTGTAGAAAGAAGACATACTAACCATAAATTAGTCTTACTAAATAATTCTTTCCATGTTACTTCTTCATTTCTAGAAATTTTTAAGTAAAAACTTACACTTCCTAATATGAAGAATGAAGATAGTACAGCTGATATAATTGTACAAACACTACTAATTATGGAAGCTGTCAATTCAGAATCAGGTTTAAAAATTACTGGTATAACTGAAGCGGCTCCTGTTATAACTCCTAAGACAATAATCATAGTAATAGCTTGACCATATTTTCCTTGTAAAGACTTCCTTGCATTTTCTTTTAATTCAACTATATTCATAAAATTTTACTCCTTTCATCAAATAGTATATCATTTAAATATTATTTTGTCACAATTTTTCTTTATTTAAGAAGAAAGTTGTGTTACTTTACAAGCAAATTTTTTTCTAAAAAACTTTCACTTATGAATTAAATATGTTAATATTATAATAGAGGGTAAAGTAAAGTAGTCTTTAATTAAGTCCCTCCAGAAAACAAAAAGGGACGTGTAAAAATGAAAATAAAAGAAAATCTAAACAAATACATCTTTCGTGGATATGACATAAGAGGAAAAGTGCCCGAAGAATTAGATGAAGATACGGCTTATACCATTGGTCTTGGTTTTGGTAGTTATATAAAAAAAATAGGTAAAAAGAATTGTGTAGTTGGTCATGATAATAGAATTAGCAGTCCCATGCTTTATAATGCTTTAATAACAGGTATTACCGAAACAGGTATTGATGTTTTAGCTCTTGGTTTATGTACAACTCCAATGTATTATTATGCTTGCTTAAAGTTAAACGTTTTTAGTGGAGTAATGGTAACAGCTTCTCATAATCCTAAAGATGACAATGGGTTTAAGTTTGCTTTTGATGAAAGAGGTAATTGTAAAGGCAAAGAAATAGAAGATTTTTTAAAATTTATTTTGAATAAAAACTTTGCTAGTGGTACAGGTATGATAGAGGAAATAGATATTACTAATGATTATCTTTCATTATTAAAAAATAACTTATCCTTTGGACCTCATCGTCTTAAAGTTGTCATTGATCCAGGTAACGGCACAACTAGTATTATTGCTAAAAAATTGTATGAAATGTTTCCAATTGATTTAATAGCTATTAATGATATAAGTGATGGAAATTTTCCTAATCATCACCCAGATCCTTGTGTTGAAGATAACCTTTATCAATTAAAAGAGGCTGTTTTAAAAGCCAAAGCTGATATTGGACTTGCTTTTGATGGTGATGGTGATAGATTAGGAGTTGTATCTAATAATGCCAAATTTATCCCTAATGATAAATATATGATAATTATAATTAGAGATATTATTAATAAAGTTTCTAAAAAAGAATTTTTATATGATGTTAAGTGTTCTAAAAGTTTAAGCGATGAAATTGAAAAATTAGGTGGTAAAGGAATTTGTTATCGAACGGGTAACTCTTATACTAAAGCAAAAGTAAAAGAAGAAGATTTACCATTTGGTGGTGAATTATCAGGCCATGTTTATTTTAGGGATCGTTTTCCTGGGTTTGATAGTGGCTTATATGCTGGACTTCGACTTTTAGAAATATTATCCCATACTAATAAAACCGTTGAAGAATTACTTGATGGAATAAATGAATATTTCTCAACAGAAGAAATAAAAATACCTACAGAAGACAATAAGAAATTTGCAATTATTGATAAGGTAAAAAAATATGTAATAGATAAAAATTATAATTACTTAGATATTGACGGTGTAAAAGTTTTATTTAATGATGGATGGGCTTTAGTAAGAGCAAGTAATACTGGCCCTAATATTACTGTACGGTTTGAAGCAAGTACCAAAGAAAGATTAGATGAACTAAGAAACGAATACATTAATTTAGTTAATAAATATGAAGAAAGTCTTTGAAATTTATAAAGTAGGTGAGAAAAATGAAAGATTATAAAGAAAAAAATGCTTTTACATTAGTTGAATTATTGGTAGCAATTTCTATAATGTCTATTATTTTAGTAATTGCTATTCCTTCAATTGGAGCGATTCAAAAAAGAAATGCTAACAAAAGATATAAAAATTATGGAGAGACATTAGTCTCAAGTGGTAAACTTTATACTGATAGTAATAATATTGATATGTTTGGCTATGAACAAGATGGCTGTTTTGATATACAATTTGAAAAATTATTAGAAAAAAATTTAGTTAAAGATATTGATTATAAAGATGTAACTTGTGCTGATGGTAGTCAAAAAAGAACTTTTATTAGAGTTAAAAAATTAGATGGTCAATATAAGTATCAGCTTTCAATGTATTGTGTCGATGGCAAAGGTAATATGACATATAGTGACTTGATGAAAGATAAAGAACCAATTTGTGCTGGTGAAAAGTCATATTTGGGACCGGAAATAGTAGTCTCACCTGATAAAACAAATGGTTACTTAAGTGAAAATGAGACATATAAAGTTTCTATAACAGTAAAAGATGATGACGGACTATTAGAAAATAATGAGGTGGATTATGCTTGGTGTAAGAATAGTGATTGTAGTGATGTAAGTAGTTATACGAAAATAAGTTTTAAAAATAAAAGAGATGTAAATAAAGCCAGCGAGAAAATAAAACGTCCAAAGGGAGATGGAGTGTACTATTTAAAAGTTAGGCCAACAAAAGTTATAGATGTATTTAATAATGTTACATCCTCAGAAGCAAAAATATATGGACCATATAAATTTGATACGACACCACCAGTTGTAACAGTAATAGCTTATAGAAGAAGTGCAAATGGTGGAAAAGAAGGCAACCTTGTGGGACAAGCAACATTAGGGTCAAAACAACTTTTAGCAGATAAAAAATATCGTATAACAGGAAGTATGGGAAGTAATTATACAAATAATTATGCTGGATGGTTAAATAAAACAAACTTTCCAAATGGAATATATTATGAAATAAATTACAGTGATAATATAGAAGTAGAAACAGAAACATGGAAAGAAAATAAAACAGGTCATAATAGCGCAACCGCAGCGGCAAAAGTATTAGATGGCAGAACGGATAACAAAAATTTAAAGAGCAAAAGTGGAACAGTAATTGAATACTTTAAAGATGATGGTTATAGAAAGGGTCAAATAGTTGTAACGGATGTTGGAGGTAACTATGTAACCGTGGATTTAGAGGCTTATCTAGATTTAACTTTACCGACAAAACCAGGTATCTCAAACCCATCAAATGGTAATTGGACTAATAAAGATTTTTCTTTAGTATTAACTTCAGCAGATTCCATGTCAGGAATAAAAAAATATCAATATGCTTATACCAATAAAGTATGGTATGATTATGCAAATTCAAATAATACAAAATTTACAACACCTTTATTTAATCAAGAAAGAAATGAAAATGCTTATATAAGATCAATGGATGCAGCAGGAAACTATTCACCTGAAAACTCTACTCCAATAAAAATAGACAAAACGAAGCCAACATGTAAAGTAACCGATAATACAACAGTAAGTGGAGGAAGACAAGATGGTCTAGAATATAGAGTTACTTGTTCCGATAATCTTAGTGGTATAAAGACATGTGATGGAAAGGTTTCCACAATAAGTGATTATGTTAATCAAAAAAGTGGCAAAACATTCCAAGTAGTTGATAATACTGGAAATGTAGGAAGTTGTGGAGTTGAAATAAAGAAACAATATAGTGTTAGAACTTGTAATACTTGTGGTAGATGTAAAGGAGCAGGATGTCAAAAATATAAGTCTTGTGCTCACGCTGATTGTGGAACTAAAAGCTGTAATTGTACAAGTAAATGTGTTAGATGGGGATGTTATAGCACAGCCGGAGCATTACAATATGAAACTTCATATGATTGTTCAGCTAAATGTAGTTTTGCAATTGTAAAATGTACTAAGACGAAACAAAGTTGTGGTACTTGCAATAAGACTTGTGAAACATCAGCATGTGGTTGTAAAACATACAAAGAAAGTTGTCCAACTTGTGGTTGTAGTAAATGGAATGGCTATGGTGATTGGTCAGATAGTAACACTTGTGGTAGCACGAAAGAAAATAATAATAAATGTGAGAAAAAAGTTCGTTGGGTTATTTCTAGAGCTTATTAACACTAGACTATAACCAAGTTGAAAGCTGTAAAAATTATTGTAAAATATAATGTAAAAAAGAAGCTCTTTACTTGAAATGAGGAGCTTCTTTTGTTATATTGAAGTTAAGAATAAGGCTACACTAGTTGTAGTTTTTAAAATGTCTTGGAGGGCGTTATGGCTATAAGTGAAGTAGAATTTCAAAAAGAAGCAAAAATATTAGATAAAGTAGGGAAATTACTTAGTGAAACTTTAGATAATTTAGGTTTTGATGTTTCTAAAGAAGAGGAGCAGTTAATTACTTTTAAAAAAATGATGTGGGAAAATGCTAATAGTTTTGATGATGCCGAAGAAAGTCAAGTTATGCTTGCTACTTCTGAAGAAGAAAATAAAAATTTAATGAAAAAAAAGTATTTTCAAAAATTATTACAAATTAAAAAGAAACCATATTTTGCTTCCATTGTTTTCAAAGATGAAGATGGGGAAATTTTTAATATTTATATGTCCTTAACTTATTTAAAAGATAAATCGGCTAATAACATTTTATATGATTGGCGTAGCCCTATTTGTAGTTTATTTTATGATTATGAAACAGGTCCTTGTGAGTATAAAGCCCCTGGTGGTATATTTCAAGGTGAACTAAAACGTAAAAGACAATATAAAATTGCTGATAACAAATTAATAGGTGTTTTTGATAATACTTTAAATATTGATGATGAAGTCTTACAAGAAGTTTTGGCTCAAGAATCTAATGAAAAGATGAAGAATGTTGTTAATACTATTCAACAAGAGCAAAATAAAGTTATTAGAAATTTAGAAGACAATAACTTGATAGTTCAAGGAATAGCTGGTTCAGGAAAAACAACAGTAGCTCTTCATCGAATTGCTTTTTTACTATATCGGCTTGAAAGATTATCTAGTAATAACATCTTGATTTTTTCGCCTAATAATATCTTTACAGAATATATTTCCGAAGTCTTACCATCTTTAGGTGAAGCTAATACTCTTCAAACTACCTTTAACGATTATTTAGCAACTTTTATTAAAGAATATAAAGATGTCGAAGATTTTACTGCTTTTATTTCAAGATATTATTCTTATCAAGAAGATTATCCTGAATTAGTTAAATATAAACAAAGTGATACAATAATTGCTGATTTTGATAATTATTTAACAGACTATATTGAAAAAGCTTCTTTTCAAAAAAGTATTCTTGAAGCTGAAAAAAACAAAGTATCTAAAGAAGAATTAAATGAATTACTACATAATAAATATGACCGTTTACCTTTGTTTGAAAGAGTAGAAGAGATTGCTTCAAAATTATCTCAACAATTTTATAAAGGAACAAATAAGAAAAAAGCTAGTTTTTTAAAACTTCTAAAGCAAAGTGCAAATTTTGAAAAAGACTATAAAAAGATTTATCAAAATTTTTATTTAAGTGATTATTGTCAAATGAAATTACCCTTAGCAACAGTAAACTCTTTTATAAATAAAGATATAATTAATTATGAAGATGCTCTTCTGTTTGCTTATATGAAGGGGAAATTAGAAGGCTTTATTTATGAGGGAACAATAAAACAAGTAATAATTGATGAAGCTCAAGATTATAATCGCCTTCAATATATTATAATAACGAATATTTTTAAAAAAGCTGATTTTACTATTTTAGGTGATATTAATCAAAATATTAATCCTTATTATTCTTATAATTCTTTAGAAGATTTAAAAGATTTATTTAAAGGAGAAAGTAAATATTTAGAACTTTTAAAAACATATCGTTCTTCTCCTGAAATTATTGCCTATACTAATAAAATTCTTAATTTGCAACATGTAAATGCTATTAGAAGAGATAATAATAAACCAGTTGTTTTTCGTAAAAATTTGCCTAATTTAAAAGATAGTTTAATTGCTGATATAAAAAAATTACAAGATAGTTATAAAAGTACTGCGGTTATTACTAAAGATGCCAAAGAAGCTGAGAAAATTTATAATTTAATTAAAGATGATTTTGATATTTCTTTAGTCGATGCAAATTCAAAGAACTTTAAAAAAGAATTAGTTATTATTCCTGCTTATACAGCTAAAGGCTTAGAATTTGATAGTGTTATCATTTATAATGATAGAGATAATTCCTATCGCAATAATGAACGTAACTTGCTATATGTAGCTTGTACAAGAAGTCAACATGAATTATATATTTATAATTAATTCTTGCTTTCTTGATTAACTAGTGCTAAGATAATTCCGAGCGCGAGGTGATTATTTATGGAAGAATTTAATAAGTTTTCTTTAAGTATAAAAACTACTAAAAATAAATCTATTATAAAAGGTGCTATTTCCCCAATTCAAGAATTTGTAATTACTAATAAAGAGATAAAAGATAATTTTACTCATTATGAAAGTAATTGTGATACAATCAATGCATTCTTACCAATGAATTCTGATATAGTGGCTGACTTTAAAAATAAAATTTTTGTTAATGCTAATGGAGCTGTTTGTGATGCTTATGATTTAAGCGCATTTACAGATAAAGAAAGAGAAAAGATAACTAAGACTATATTAGTAACTAAAAAATATCGTTATCCAGGTTATGACTTTGTTATTAAAGAGGGTATCTTTCCTTTAAATATAAATGGTAGTTGTTCTCGGGATGATGAAATTGAGGAAGGAATAACACCTAATATGTCAACGCATATTTTATATTTAAAAAATTATCAAGACTTTTTACCAAAGTCTAAAATAAAACAAAAAAGATAAGTGAAACCAAATTTACTTATCTTTTTCTTTAGAAATTATAAAATAGAAAGTACTACCTTTATTTATTTCAGAATTAACGCCATATTTATATTTATGAAGTTCTAATATATTTTTAACAATTGCTAAGCCAAGACCCGTTCCATAAACATTTCTTTTATGCTTTTTTTCACTTTTATAATACCTATCCCAAATATATGGAATATCCTCTTTTTTAATTCCAGCTCCTGTATCTTTTACTTCTACTATAATGTTTTGTTCATTTTCTAATACATTTATAGTAACAGTTAAATCACTACCAGTATAGTTAATAGCATTGTTTATTAAATTATAAATAACTTGTTCAATTTTTCTTTTATCAGCTAAAATATTAATTTCTTTAGCATTATAATTAAAATTAAATTTATAATTATCTAATTCTTGAAAAACTTTGTATTTTTCTAAAACCTCATTTACTAAAGAAATCAAATCAAATTTTTCAATATTTAATTTTTCAATATTAGCTTCAACACTTGATAAATCTAAAATATCATTTACTAAAAGTGTTAGTCGATTAACTTCTGCTATTATCGTATTCATATCTTCTTTTTGCTTTTTAATTTTACCTTTATGTAAATCAACACTCATTTCAGCATAAGCCTTAATCATTGTTAGAGGCGTTTTTAAATCATGAGAAACATTAGCCATTAAATCTCTTCGTAATTCTTCTGTTTTACTAAGCTCATTTTTAGCATAATTTAAAGTTTTAGCTAATTCATCTAATTCTTCTATTTTACTATCTTCAAAATTAACAGAAAAATCTTTCTTAGCAAGATTTTTTGCTGATTCATTTATTTTGATAATTGGTTTAGAAATATGCCTAGAAATAAAATAGGCTATAACAAATGATAATAATAATACTATTATTGTTACTATAATTAATTGTTTTCTTATAATCGATGCTGTTTGATCAATAGGAGTTAAAGAAGTATTAATAAATGCAAATTTATCATCATTTAATTTAAGAGCATAGACAAGAGTTTCACTATTATATTTTGAATTTAATAAATTATATGTTTTTTCATCTATATCACTTTTAATAAAATCCCATTTATAATTAGTTGTTTTATCAGAATTATTAATACAACCTTTACCAAAAAAACTTGAAGTATAGAGTGAAAAAAGATTTTTATCTATTATTTCAATACATACTTCTTTTTCAAAGGCTAAGTTATTTATTTTTTTTTCAAAGTTATAATCATTATATTTTTTCTTTAATTTATTGGCAACTACTTTTATATCATTAGTTTTTACTGCTTTATAATAATTATCTAAGAATAAAACCTGAAATATCCATAAAAAACTTAATATCAAAATAGAGAAGAGTAAGAAATATTTCCATATTTCTGTATTAATATTATTCTTCATCTTCCACATACTTATAACCAACTCCTCGAACTGTAACTAGATTATTACGATACTCTAAAAGATTATTCCTAAGCATTTTAATATGTGTATCAACAGTTCTATCATCACCAAAAAAGTCATAACCCCAAACTTTAGAAAGTAATTGTTCTCTAGAGATAGCGATATTTTTATTATTAATCAAGTAAGTTAAAATTTCAAATTCTTTAGGTGTTACATTAATAAGATTATTATTAATTTTTAAAGTATGAGCAGAATAATTAATTTCTAGAGTCTTATATTTGTAGAGTTTTAAGGTATTTTTATTAAACCTTTTACTTACAGCTTTAATTCGCGCTATTAATTCTTTAGGAGAAAAAGGTTTTGTTAAATAATCATCTATTCCAAGTTCAAAACCAAGTAATTTATCATATTCTTGATCTCTTGCTGAAAGAATAATTGTTGGAACTTTTTTATCTTCTGGTAATTGCTTAAGCATTGAAAATCCATCCATTTCAGGCATCATTATATCTAATATTAAAATATCATATTTATTTTGAAAAAGTAATTTTAAAGCAACTTGACCACTTTCTGCTTCGTCAACTTTGTATCCTTCATTTAAACAGTATTCTTTTATAACGGAACGAATTTTTTCTTCATCATCAACGATAAGTAATTTCATACTCTAACACCTCAAGATAATATTATATAATAATTGTGTAGTTTATGTGAAAAGAAAAAGAAAAACCTTTTATTTTTTCTTTGGATATGGTTCTTTTATATCAGTAAGTCCTAAGATGTAATCGATACTAGTTTTGTAGAAAATAGCTAAATTTTTAAGTGCTTGAGTAGGTATATCTGTTTTTTCTGTTTCATAATTTGAAATAGCTTTTTGTGATATACCTGTTTTTTTATATAAATCTTTTTGTAATAAGTTTTTATCTTGTCTTAAATCTTTCAGTCTATTCATAGTTTCACCTCAAGAGTATTTTAATATAGTCTTAAATAGTCTATTGATTTTTAGACTTAACTAGTCTATAATATTATTTAGATAGACTAATTTGGTCTAAGAAAAAAATGATGTTCAGATAAAAATAATGGAGGATTTAATAAAATGAAAAGAAAAGACAAAAATATAACTAAAAGTATGAATATAAAAATACTAATAGCATTTATACTGGGTATAGTAATATCAATAACATCCTCATACGTCTTAGCTGATACTTTAGTAAAAAGCGAAGATGTTTATTATGACAAAACGAGTTCAGGCTTAGCTGTAAATAATGTGCAAGCAGCCATAGATGGAACCTGCACTAAATTTAGTAATCAATTACAAGAATTTTTATTAAAAGTTTATCCCATAGGAAGTATTTATATAAGTTATAATAGTACCAATCCAGAAACTTTATTTGGAGGAACATGGGAAGCATACGGAAAAGGACAAACTTTAGTTGGAATAGATACTAATCAAACAGAATTTAATACAGTTGGAAAAACTGGTGGAGAAAAAACTGTGACTTTATCGACAGAAAATTTACCCGCACATACTCACGATATAAGCCATACACATAAAACAGCTTCTACAACAACATCAACAGTGTCTTTAACTGCTCAGTCAGCAACACCAAAGCATACAGTAACAGTGAAATTTCATCCTAATGCTGTAAAAAAAGTGTCAGGTGGTAACATTGGTGTCCATTCATCAAGTGGTACATCAACTACTACTAATCCAGACAGTCTTACTATAACTGGTGGAGCCCATACACATAGTGTGACAGGAACAGTGACAATACCATCTCTTTCAACAAATAGTATAAGCACATCAATATCAGGTTCAACTGGTTCTGGAACTGCTTTTAGCACACTTGATCCTTACATAACAGTTTATATGTGGCGAAGGACAGCATAAATTTTTAAATTATTACTAAAGATTATGAAGAACATTTTTTTCTTCATAATTTTTTTGTTTTGTGCACCGTTAAATTTAAAGATAACTTACCAGTTGTAGAGAAAGTTAGCTTTATTTTTATTTTGTGCACAAAATTTTCTTGACAAGACCCGTCGGGGGGGG
>CANRAX010000013.1 GCA_947628635.1 uncultured Bacilli bacterium
ATTTAGTTTTAAATAATAATGAAGATTTTAAGAAAAAAATATTAAATATGAAAGAATTACTAAAAACACTTTAAAAGGAGATAAAATATGCTAGATAAAAAATATAATGCCAAAGAAGTAGAAGAGGGTAAGTATGAATTTTGGAAAGAAAATAATTATTTTGCTTCTGATATTAATAGTAGCAAAAAGCCTTTTTGTATTGTAATTCCTCCTCCTAATGTTACTGGCAAATTACATTTAGGTCACGCTTGGGATGTAACACTTCAAGACATAATTATTCGTTATAAAAGAATGCAAGGATATGACTGCCTATGGTTGCCTGGCATGGATCATGCCGGTATTGCTACCCAAGCCAAAATCGATAAACGTTTAAAAGAACAAGGCATTAAACCTCGTGAAATGAAAAGAGAAGATTGGCTAAAACAAGCTTGGGCTTGGAAGGAAGAATATGCTAATACTATTCATGAACAATGGGCTAAAATGGGCATATCTGTTGATTATTCTAAAGAACGTTTTACTTTGGACGAAGGCTTAAATAAAGCAGTTAATCAAGTATTTATTGAATTATATAACAAAGGTTTAATTTATCGTGGTGAGAAAATAATTAATTGGGATCCTGAACAAATGACAGCTCTTTCCAATGAAGAAGTTGTTTATAAAGAAGATAAAGGTGCCTTTTATCATTTAAAATATTTTTTAGAAGATAAAAGTACCTACTTGGAAGTCGCCACAACAAGACCTGAAACTTTATTTGGTGATACAGCTGTTGCAGTTAATCCAAATGATAAGAGATACAAACATTTAATTGGTAAAAATGTCTATTTACCAATCGTTAATAAATTAATTCCAATTGTTGGTGATGAACATGCTGATCCCGAATTTGGAACTGGTGTAGTTAAAATTACTCCTGCTCATGATCCTAATGATTTTGAAGTAGGTAATCGTCATAACTTAGAAAGAATTGTTTGTATGAACCCCAATGCTACGATGAATGAAAATGCTTTAGGCTATGAAGGATTAACAAGAGAAGAATGTCGTAAAAAACTAGTTGAAGATTTAAAAAAAGCTGATCTTTTAATTAAAGTTGAAGAAATGACTCATTCTGTTGGCCATAGTGAAAGAAGTGATACTGTTGTTGAACCATATCTTTCTAAACAATGGTTTGTTAAAATGCGTCCTTTAGCTGACGCTGTTTTGGAAAATCAAAAAAATAAAGACACTAAAGTTAATTTTATACCAGCTCGTTTTGAAAAAACAATGAACCATTGGATGGAAATAACTTATGATTGGTGCATTTCTAGACAATTATGGTGGGGTCATCGTATTCCAGCTTGGTATAAAGATAACGAAGTAAAAGTTCAAGTAGAATCACCTGGTGCTGGTTGGGTTCAAGACCCTGACGTTCTTGATACTTGGTTTTCTTCAGCACTATGGCCGTTTTCAACTTTAGGCTGGCCAGAAAAGACACCTCTTTTGAAAAGATATTACCCTAATAATGTCTTAGTAACCGGCTATGATATTATCCCATTTTGGGTAAATCGTATGACCTTTCAAGGTTTAGAATTTACTGGTAAAAGGCCTTTTAAAGATTGCCTTATACATGGGCTTATTCGTGATAAAGAAGGTCGCAAAATGTCTAAGTCCTTAGGCAATGGAGTTGATCCTCTTGAAATATGTGACAGATATGGTGCTGACTCCCTTCGCTACTTTTTAACAACGAATTCTGCTCCAGGAATGGATTTACGTTTTGATGAAGATAAAGTTAAATCATCATGGAACTTTATTAATAAACTTTGGAATGCTTCTCGTTATGTTTTAATGAACATTGAAGATTTAAAAACAACTGAATTTAGCAAAGAAGATTTAACACTAGCCGATAAATGGATTTTAACTAAAAAGAATGAACTTATCAAAAATACTATTAAAAATATGGATAAATATAACTTTCATAATGTAGGTAATGAATTATACACTTTCATTTGGGAAGATTTTTGTGACTGGTATATTGAACTTAGTAAAGCAAATATGAACACAACAACTAAAAGTGTTTTATTAGATGTTTTAACAACTATTTTGAAACTTCTTCATCCTTTTATGCCTTACGTTACCGAAGAAATTTATATGAAATTACCTCTTAAAGAAACAGCTTCTATTATGATTTCTAAATATCCAGAATTTAATAAATTAGAAATGTTTAAGGATGAAAAAGAAAAATTAGACAAGGTTTTAGAAGATATAGTTGCTATTAGAAATCTAAAAGCTACTAATAAAATTACCAAGACCGCTTTAGTTAATTTTGAGTGTCAAGATGAAGACTTAATTAATATCTATGCTTCTCAACTTAAAATAACAGAAGATAATCTTACCAGTGATGATCCTGATAATATGATTAGTTGCAATTACAAATCACAAACTATCAACATAACCTATTTCTTTGAAAGACAAACTATTAGTTCAAATATTATAGAAGATGAAGTAAAAAAATTAGAAAGTTCAATTTTACGTAGAAAAACTCTTTTAGCTAATGAAAATTATGTAAAAAAAGCTCCTTCTAACATTGTTGAGCTTGATCGTAAAAAATTAGCTGAAGAAATTGAAAGATTGGCTCACTTAAAAGAGCAAATGAAGTAGAAATGTCATCTACTTCTTTATTTTTTCTTTACAAATGAAGCCTTTTGTAGTATAATTATACCCGGTTTAAAAAGGGGGTAATAATATGAATTTTATTGATTATTATCAAATATTAGGTGTTGAAGCAACAGCCAGTTTAGATACAATTAAGAAAAATTTCCGAAGATTAGCTAAGTTGTATCATCCGGACGAATGCTTTTCAAAAACGCCTGAAGAACAAGCTATAAATACGGAAAAATTAAAACAAATATATGAAGCTTATGAAACTTTAAAAGACTCTTTTAAAAGATTTGCTTATGATAAGCTATATTATGAACAGATGGAAAAAATTTCAACTATGCCATCTAAGGAAGAAACCTCTTCTCCAAAAAAGAAACAAGAGTCAAATAAAACATCAACAGTTAAAACTGAAGAAACTTTTTCTTTTAGTAAAAGACATAAAAATTTTTCTAGAAACTTAGACAAAAATTATGATTTTGGAGATAATGTTTTTATTGCCAGTTTAGAAAAAGGTCTTCTCCATGTATGTGGTGAAGCTATTTATCAATTTTCTAAACTTAAAAATTATGGTAATCAAGCTACTAAATATGTGTTAAAAAACAAATATATTTTATCACTTAGTCTAGCTTGTGCTCTCGCTGTTGGAGGAGCAAATAATAACATAATAAATAAAAATGTCCAAAATGCTGACTACAATTCTTCAAGGGAAGAAGACGCTAAAAAAGATATTACCTTAACTAGATTTTATACTATCAAAAAAGATGATACATTATATGATTTATCTCGTGAAACTAACATTTCAATTGATGAGATAAAGAAAATTAATAATAAGTATAGTGATACTTTATATATTGGAGAAAAAATAATTTTACCTTACAAAATATCTTTTAATGATTTAGACTATTACACTTCAGCAGTTTCTTTTGATAATACAATATCTTTAGAAGAATTTGCCCATACTTATGAGACAACAATTGCGGATTTAATTACTCTAAATCAAAATGCTATTATTGTTAATAATGGACGTTATATTGTTTTAACAAATTCTTTAAATGTGCCAAATTTTATTACAAAAAAAGAATTAGCACAGAAATTATCAAAATAATGCTTCAAACAGCAAAAAAATTGATGATTTCTTTAAATTTTTCGTTTTCAAAAAATAAATTAATAAAAAAACTTGGTAATTTAAGAAAGTTATGTTATAATCTTTACAGAAAGGAGTGGGAACATACCCACTTCTTATTATTTAGGAGGCTTATGAAAAATGAAGTAGAAAAACTTGTATCTTCAAAAATAAAAGAATTAAATGTTTTTATTGATGATGTATATACAAGTACCGAAGAGGGGAAAAAAATATTTAATATAGTCTTAGATAGTAATGAGGTAATTGATTTAAACAAAATAACAGCTGCTTCTCAAATAATTAATAAGATACTTGATGAAGAAAAAATCTTACCAAGTGATATTGATGAATTAGATATTTTTTCAAAAGAAAAAGGAGAATGAGGTAAATGAACGGTAAAGAATTTAAAAAAGCTCTTGATAATATTGTTAAAGAAAAAAACATTGATCCCGAAATTGTTTATAATGCTATGGAATTAGCTTTGACATCAGCTTATAAAAAGAATTTTAAATCTAAAACTAATGTTAAAGTTATATTTGATAGAAAAACAGGTGATATCAAAGTTTATTCTTATTTAACAGTTGTACCAGACGATAAAATGACTAAAGAAGAATATGAAGATTATATTTTTGAAAGCTATGCTGATGATGAAGAAAAAGATACGAAAGTTGAAGTTGAAGAAGAAAATACACCTACTGAAGGTGAAGAAAGTGAAAAACCTGCTAAAGAAAAAGAAACAATTTCATATTTTAATCCTGAAATTGAAATTAAGTTAAGTGACGCTAAAAAAATTGATAAAACTTTAGAAGTAGGCGATACAATTGATACAGAAGTTACACCTAAAGATTTTGGACGAGTTGCTACCTCAACTGCTAAACAAGTAGTTATTCAAAAAATACGTGAAGCTGAAAGAAACAGTATTATGGATGAATTTGGAGATAAACAAGATGAGTTATTAATAGGTACTGTTGCTTTAGAAGATACTGATAATTATTTTATTGACTTAGGAAGAACTAATGGTATTTTACCAAAAAAAGATGTTATTCCTGGTGAAAAAATTGAAATGGGTTCACAACTAAAAGTTTATGTTTCAAAAGTAGATAATAATGGTAAAAATCTTTTAATTTTATTAAGTAGAACACATTATGGTTTTGTAAAAAGATTATTTGAACTTGAAATACCTGAATTATCAGATGGAACTTTAATGCTTTATAGTGTTGCAAGAGATCCTGGTAACAGAAGTAAAGTTGCTGTTTATTCTGAAAATCCTAATGTTGATCCAATTGGAGCATGTATAGGTGAAAAAGGATCCAGAATTGCTCGTATCATAGAAGAATTACACGGTGAAAAACTTGATGTTATTCGCTATGACAAAGACCCAGCAATCTTTATAGAAAATGCTTTAGCTCCAGCAAAAAATTTAACTGTCGCAATTACAGACCCTAAGAAACAAGAGGCTATGGTTATTGCTGATGGTGATAATTTCTCTTTAGCTATTGGTAAAAAGGGACAAAATGCTCGTTTAGCTTCCAAACTAACACACTTTAAAATTGATATAAAAACAACAGAACAAGCTAAAGAAGCTGGCATTAATTTTAGATAATGAAAACAAGAAAAATACCCTTAAGAACGTGTGTAGTTACAAAAGAAAATCTTCCTAAACAAGAACTTTTACGTATTGTAAGAAATAAAGCTGGAGAAGTAAAAGTTGATGAAACTGGAAAGTTAAATGGTCGAGGAGCATATATTAAAAAAGATATGGCCGTTCTAGAAAAGGCTATTAAATCTAAAATACTAGATAAAAAATTAGAATGTGAAGTAGAGGATAGTATCTATGATGAAATAAGAAGAATAATAAATAAGTGAGGTGAGTCTTAATGATGACTTTAGAAGATTACGCAAATGATGTTGGTAAAACTAAAGAAGAAATAATGGCTTTATGCACGAAGATTGGTATTGCTTATGAAAATGAAGCCTCTCCATTAGATGAAGAAAGTATAATTTTACTTGATAATGAATTACAAGATCAAGAAGACTATATTACGGGAAACGTTGAAGATTTAGAAGAACAAATGCTTGACGAAGAAGTTACTGATAAAGCTGAAGAACTAGCTTTAAATACTAAAATTGATTTAGATAATGAAACATCTTTTACTAAAGTTAAATCAAAAACGGCTAAAAAGAATGAAAATAATAAAAAGGACTTTTTCAATGAAAGAAAGAAAATTTATAAACATCGTGAAAAATTACAAAGTAACGAAAGCCCACAAGATGAAAATATTATTTTATATCACGAAGGTATGAGTGTTTCTGATTTAGCAGAACTTCTTAATGTATCTGCTGTGGAAATAGTTAAAAAATTAATGACTTTAGGTGTTATGGCAAATATTAATCAACCTATTGATTATGATACAGCGGAACTTATTACAACAGATTATGACAAAGTCTTAAAGAAAGAAGAGACAGCTGATATTTCAAATTTTGAAAGTTTTGAAATTGAGGATAAAGAAGAAGATTTAGTTCCACGTCCGCCAGTTGTTACTATTATGGGTCATGTTGATCATGGTAAGACAACTTTACTTGATACTATTAGAAAGACAAATGTAGCTTCAGGTGAGGCGGGAGGAATTACGCAAGCTATTGGAGCTTATTGTGTCAAATATAATGGCAAAGATATTACTTTTATTGATACACCTGGACATGCTGCTTTTACAGAAATGCGTGCTAGAGGAGCTTCAATTACAGACATTGTTATTATAATTGTTGCTGCTGATGATGGAGTAATGCCACAAACTAAAGAAGCAATTGATCATGCTAAAGCCGCTAAAGTACCAATACTAGTTGCTATAAATAAAATTGATAAACCAGATGCTAATATTGATAAAGTAATGAGTGGACTTGTAGAAAATGGTCTTACCCCTGAAGAATGGGGTGGGGATATTATTGTTAATAAAATTTCTGCGAAAACTGGTGAAGGTGTAAATGAATTACTTGAAAACATTTTATTAGTAGCCGAAATGCAAGAATATAAAGCAAATCCATCTCGTTATGCAACAGGTGCTGTAATTGAATCCAAAAAAGATAGTAAGGTTGGTTCAACAGCAACCTTATTAATTCAAAATGGTACCCTTCGTTTAGGAGATCCTATTGTTATCGGTAATTATGCTGGCAAAGTTCGTACTCTAAAGGATGATAAAAATCGTAATATTGTTGAAGCTGGTCCATCAACTCCTGTTGAAGTAACAGGTATTTCTGAAGTACCAAGTGCAGGAGATAAATTTATGGCTTTTGAATCAGAAAAGAAAGCTAAAGAAATAGCTACTTCAAGACAACTTCGTTTCAAAGAACAAGATACAAACTTTTCCGGAATGTCATTGGAAGATTTATTTGGTCGTATTCAAGAAGGTATTAAAGAAGTTAATGTTGTTTTAAAAGCTGATGTCAATGGTAGCCTAGAAGCAGTTAAAAATGCCTTAGAAAAAATAGAAGTTGAAGGCGTTAAAATTAACATTGTTAGATCTGCCGTTGGTGCTATTACGGAAAGTGATGTTGTTTTAGCCAGTGCTTCTTCAGCTTTAATAATTGGTTTTAATGTTCGTGGTAGTAATGCTACTATGGAAACAGCTAAAAATTATAATATAACTATTAAAACTTATGATATTATTTATAAAGTTGTTGAAGATATGGAAAGTGCCATGAAAGGTATGCTCGATCCAGAGTTTGAAGAAAAAGTAATAGGTACACTTGAAATCAGACAAATATTTAAATTCTCTAAAGTTGGTTTAATTGCTGGTTGTCATGTTACAAGTGGTGTTGTAACAAAAGACGCTAAGGCCCGTTTAATTAGAGATAATGTTGTTATATATAATGGACAAGTTAATTCTTTACAACATGAAAAAGATCAAGTAAAAGAAGTTAAAAAAGATATGGATTGTGGTATTACACTTGAAAATTGCCAAGATTATAAAGAAAAAGATATTATTGAAATATATGAACTTGTTGAAGTAGAAAGATAATTGATTAGAAGGAGAATAAATTATGGCAAATATAAAAATTGAAAGATTAAACCATACTTTTCAAGAAGAAATCAGTATGATTTTAATGACTGAAGTAAAAGATGAAGAAATAAAATTTGTAACTATTACAGGTGTTGAAACAACAAATGATTTAAGCTTTGCCAAAGTTTATTTTACAGTTTTTCCTCCTACTAAAAAAGACAAAACTTTAAAGGCTTTAGAAAAAGCCGCTTCTTTTATTAGAAGTAAATTAGCTGAAAGGGTAGAAGTAAGACATACACCAGAATTAAAATTCATATTTGATACTTCAATTGAATATGGTAATCATATAGAACAAATAATTGAAAATATCAATAACAAGGAGTAATTTATGCACGAAAAGGAACTGAAAGATTTAATTAAATTAAACAAAATTGAAGCTTTAACAGAAATAAAAGAATATTTTTTAGTTTATCTTATTTCTCTTTTTAAAGATGAAAACTCTGATAGAAGAAAAACTCTTGCTAAAGAATTAAAAGAATATCTTTCTAATATAAAGGAAGAAAATAAATATTATAATTTTTTATTAAAAAATATTACCAAAATAAGAAGCGAAGAAAGTTTTCAAAGTTTGCTAGATAAAATGGATTTGCTAAATGAAAAAAATTATCTTTATTTTGAAAATCTTTTAAAAGAATATGAAGACGACTTAACTCTTCAAAGACAGTCACCACTTGCTACGAAAAAAGATTTTAAAACTCTTCTTGAAAGAAATGATTTAAAAGCTCAAGCTATTTCTTTAACGACCACTTTTTATGATTTAATGCAATATTTTTCGAAGAATGACGCTATGTATTATTTAGTACCGCGTACGAAATTTTTAGAAGAAGCGACTGACTTTTATGGTTGTTTTATCAAAGAAGACAATTCTATTATTAAAGAAATAAGACTTTGTTTACCTCCTATAAAAGATCAAAAATCACTTGAAGAATGCATTTATTTATATGAAATAGCAATTCAAATGTATCATCACTTAAATTCTGAATTTCCTAAAGCGGATTATAGATTATTAGCCGAACAAGAAGTTTACAAGTTTAAAGAAAAACAATTATCACTATTTTAGGTTCTTCTTAAAGTGGGTTTCTAAACAAAATTTTATAAATTAATTGCTACTTTAAGCCTTATAAGGCTTTTTTCTTTACAGTAATCTTCTTGACAAAGAAATTTTGTTGTGATAATTTTAAAATATAAAGCTAAAGGGTAGTGGTGTGCGTGAAAAAAATAATGAAAAATAATACAATGAAAGAGATAATTGATATTATTATGCTAACACTTGGTACAATTATTTCTTCCTACGCTTTAGAAAGTTTTTTAATCCATATGAATATTTTAGATGGAGGAGTTACTGGTATAGCGATTATCTTATCAAAAATAACTTCTATCCCCTTAGGCTTTTTAGTCTTTATAATAAGTATTCCTTTTTTCTATGTTGGTTTTAAAAATTTTGGTAAAGGCTTTTTACTTAGATCAATTTATTCAATACTTCTTTTTGCTCTTTCGCTAAGTCTTTTTGAACTTGTTGAACCGGTTACCGATGATATCCTTTTAGCAACTGTCTTTGGTGGTATTTTGCTAGGAGTTGGTACTGGATTAGTTATAAGATTTGGTGGCTGTTTAGATGGTAGTGAATCTGTTGCCTTGGTAATAAGTAAAAATACTAATTTATCGGTTGGTCAAATAGTTCTCATATTTAACTTGTTTATTTATGGTGTAGCTGGCTTTATTTTTGGACTTGATAGTGCTATGTATTCCTTACTAACTTATTTTATAGCTTTTAAAGTGATTGACTTTATTTCTGAAGGTTTAGAACAAGCCAAAGCGGCACTTATAATTACGGATAACGCTACCTTTCTTTCAAAAGAAATTTATAAAAAATTAGGAAGAACGACGACAACCCTAAGAGGTAAAGGCTTAATCACTGGCCAAAAAGAAGTTTTATATTGTGTTTTAACAAGAATTGAAATTTATGAATTAAAAAAGATAGTTAATGACATGGATACAAATGCTTTTATAACTATTTTAGATGTTTCTGATATTATTGGAAATCATATAAAATCAAGCAATAAAATAAGAAAGTTGGGATAAAATGTCAATAGAAGAAGTGGCTGGTATTGTTATAACACCAGATGGTTTAGAACATCCTTTTGGAATAAGTGATTTAGTAATTCCTGCAAATAAAAATGTCTCGCATGAACAATATTTTTCATCAGAAATAGTAAAGCAAGAATGGTTTCAAGAGTTGGGTTATGACTTTAAAAATGATAATCTTTATTCCCAAATACCAGATATGACTACTTATAATCTTTCTTTTGTATTGAATGGTTCAAGTATATCCAATAATAAAAACGATACTTATCTTTATCTAATATTTGTTCCTGATAATCTTACGCCAGAGACAAAAAATTATTTTTCAAAAAATTATGACCATTTAAAAGAAGTAATTTCCGAACATAATGCTTTTTTTCAAGCCGATATTTTCCATGATGGTCAATATCTGAACTCACAACCCGTAAGTACAATTGATGAGTTCTACGAAAAATTAGAAATTGCCAAAACATCTTCTAAAATCCATTTTTAACATAAAATATTTGTAAATTAAAGTTATTGTATTTCTAAAACTTCTACTCGAAGTTTTTCTTTTTGGAGTAAGTAATTGTAAAATTTTACTTGTTTACATTTAATCTTTTTAATGCTATAATAAAAAACGGTTTCGGTTAAAAAAAGATATTTTTTGTTATAAAGATTAATAAAATAAATATATTTAATGTGAGGAGATTTTTTTATGCTTGAAAAAGTAGAATATAATGATGTTAAATGTAATGGGAGTTTATCACTATCAACCATAACTGAAATAAAAGATTTACTTACTATTAATGATGATGGTAACCTTCTTTATATTTGTCATCCTAGACATATTTTTGAAAACTTAGAAGAAGATAAAGAAACGAAAATAATTACCAGTGTAGATTGGGACAGTATAAACATTAGTTTACTAGCTAAATATGATGATTATGGAAGATTTTCTGTAATAGATCAATATTTTCGTAATAGCAAAAATCAATTTGCTTATCTAAATAGACGTTTTTCTAAAATGCTCAAAAAATATCATGAAAATGGTAATGAAAATTTTGCTTATCCTCTAGCTATTATAGAAAAGGTAAAGGAAAATGATGATAATAGTTCTTACATACCTCGTGGTATAGTTTGTGCTAAACAAGATGGTTTAATGATTTGCAATAAAATGTCTAATGAAAATATTAATACTTGGCAAAAAACTTTACGTTTTAAGAATAATTATCACTAGTAATTGACAAATTAAGAGTAAAAACTTAATTTGTTTTTTTTTAAAATAGTAAGAGTTTTAAATTAATATGAGGTTTATAATAAAAAATAAATAAAAAGTAATGATAAGGTACTAATCCTTTTTTTACAACACTTTTTTTCGTTAAATTAAGAGATAACGTCACATTATGGGATGATTATCTCTTTTTAGTTGAAAGTTCTCATAAATAAGGCAAAATACGAGGAAATATTATAACTATTTATAATTAAATAACAAATAAAGGAGACCTTTATTTGAAGAAAATATTATAAAAGAATATAAAAAATAAAATACCGTTTGTGAAAAAAAGGAAAATTAAATAAAAAATTTATGCGATAAAAAATTTACGCGATAAAAAATTTATGTTTTGCAATAAATAAAAATGATAACATCCCACCTTTGACAAACCTACACGGGGGGGGGTATAATTATATATAGAATATCTGAAGGTTGGTGATTTTATGTTTCATAAGCAAAAAGGCTTTACGTTAGTAGAATTGTTAGTAGCTATTTCTATTATGTCTATTATTTTAATAATGGCTATTCCCTCAATTGGAGCCATACAACAGAGAAACGCTAATAAAAGATATAAAAATTATGGAGAGACACTAGTCTCAAGTGGCAAACTCTATACTGATAGTAATAATATTGATATGTTTGGTTATGAACAAGATGGTTGTTATGACATAAAATTTGAAAGTATGGTAGATAAAAAACTAACTAAAGATATTGATTATAAAGACGTAACTTGTGCAGATAAAACAGCTCAAAGAACTTTTGTCAGAGTTAAAAGACTGGACGGACAATATAAGTACCAACTATCAATGTATTGTGTTGATAGTGAAGGCAATATGACATATAGCGATTTAATGACAGATAAAGAACCAATATGTGCTGGAGAGAAGTCATATTTAGGACCAGAAGTTATTGTAAATCCTGAGAAGACAAATGGATGGAATAATGACAAAAATTATAAAGTAAGTATAACAGTAAAAGATGATGATGGATTATTAGAAAATAATGAGTTAGAGTATGCCTGGTGTAGTAAAAGTGATTGTAGTGATGTAACTAGTTATACGAAAATAAGTTTTAAAAATAAAAGAGATGTAAAAAAAGCAAGTGAAAAAATAAAAAGGCCTACTGCCGATGGAATATATTATTTAGCTGTTCGAACAGTAAAGGTTTCAGATGTATTCAATCATGCAGCAAATGTCAATAAAATATTTGGACCATATAAATTAGATGCAACACCACCAACATGTGAGAGTAGTGGAGGAAGAACAACGTGGTTAAATTCAAGTGTAGCAGGAGGCCAAACAATATATGGTAAGTGTACTGATAATTTAAGTGGTTGTGTCGAAGACGAAATAAAGAAAGAATTTACAGCAGATAAGAAAGGAAATGAAAGTCCAGGAACAGTACGAGATAATGCAGGAAACATCACAACATGTGAAAAACAACAAATAATGATAGATAAAACCGCACCAATATGTAAAAGTAGTGGGGGAAGTTCGTCATGGAGGACATCAGGGACAGTTACTGTAAGTGGAGTATGTGAAAGCGATAACTTAAGTGGCTGTAATGCATCACGAAATCCGGCAGCTAAACAATTATCTACTGATATGAATCAAAATGTAAGTCCAGGAGATGTATATGACAATGCAGGAAATAAAAAGACCTGTGATTCTCAGTTAGTAATGATAGATAAGACAGCTCCAACTTGTAAAGTAACAAAATCAAACAATGGCTCAACATCAGGAATAACTGTAAAAGTTAAATGTAGCGATGCCCTTTCTGGTGTTAGTAATTGTTGGACAAGTTCAACAGATAAAACAGTAACAAAAAAGTCAATTACGAGTACACTTAAATATGATAGCAGTAGTAGTGTAAATAAAATTAAAAAGTATAGAGTAACAGATAATGCAGGAAATACAAAAGCTTGTACAAAAGTAACTGTAACTAAAAAAGTTCAAAAAAAGGATTATTCAAGTTGTAAAACATCCACAAATTCTTGTTCTTATGGATCTGTTTCTAGTAGCTCTGATTGTAAAAATTCAGGTCATAGTACACCATGCTGTATAGATGGTTCTGGAGTTGGTGCTCAAACATGTTCAAAAAGAGGAGGCACATGGTATAATGCTAAAAGTGATCAAAGAGGAGATTGTATTACAAATGTTTCCAAAAATTGCGCAGGTGGTTGGGATGATAAGTGGCAGAATGTTAGTAGTTGTAAAAATTCTAGTACAAGAAAATGCCAAACTTTATATTATTATGAATAAATCATTAGATATTGACTATATGTTTTGTATATAGTCAATTTTAATTATGTTCTGGGATAAGAATATAACAAAATCACTTACTATGCTGGTGATAGCTGAAAAAGAAATGGCGTTAAGAAAAAAATAAATCCTCCTTTGATATAATAGATAATGGTCTGCCAACCAAAATCTAAAATCAGAGGAGGATTTTTTATGAGACGAAAAAAACGATGATGAAAGTTCATTATTTTATATGAGATGGAATTTCTATTATCATGTAGTATTACGCACCAGACAATGGCTAAAGTGTTAAGTTTTACAGACTTTACAGAAAAAAGAACCCTTTTTAAGAGCAAAAGTTCTTTAGCTCTTTTTCTTTTTGAAGTCTTTGATTTGTAACGAAAAAAAAGTAGGCTCTATTTAAAGCAATTAATATATTGATACTTAATAAACATAAAAAAACATGCAATTCGCACAATTTAGATTATAATATAAATGAAATAACTTAGTATCTTTGTATAAGGTTAGGTGAAGTTTATGAATGATAAATATATAGGTGTTTTTGATTCTGGAATAGGGGGATTAACTATTTTGGAACAATTGAAAGAAGTTTTGCCTCAAGAAGATTTTTTGTATTATGCCGACAGAGGAAATGCTCCTTATGGTAATAAAAGTGAAGAAGAGTTATTAAAAATAACTTCCCACGTTGTTTCAAAGTTAAAACAAAGAGGCTGTAAATTAATTGTCATTGCATGTAATACAGCAACAACTAGATGTATGCAAAAATTACGTGAAGAATTTTCTGATATCATTTTTGTAGGTACTGTTCCAGCTATAAAAGTTGCTTGTGATAACAATTATAACAATATCCTCATAATGGCAACCCCAGCTACTATTAAAGCAGAAAGAACAAAACAATTAATAAAAGACAATAAGAAAATCACTCAAAATATCTATTTAACAGCTTGTTCTGGTTTAGCAACCGCTATTGAAAAAGGTAATTTTAAAGAAATAAATAAAATACTAACTAATGTCTTTAAAGATTATCAAGACAAAGATATATCAGCCATTGTTTTAGGTTGTACGCATTACCCACTTATAAAAGAACAAATAAAAGTTAAAATGCCTCATGCTATCTTAATTGATGGTTCCCTAGGTGTTGCTAAAGAAGTAAAAAGACAATTGCAAGAACATAATTTGTTAAAAAACAGTAAAAATAATGGTCAAATTTTTTTCCTTTGAAACTTGTTTAAAATGTGTCAAGTAATAGGAGTTAAATAACTATTTATCGTATTTTTATGTTATCATAATTATGGTGGTAACAATGAAAAAACATGCAGTAAAAAAAGATTTTTTCACAAATAAAAATACTTATAAACTCTATCGCGAAGTAGGCGAATTACTTCATCCAGTTATTTCTAAAAGAAACATATCAAATTACAAAATTGTCTTTGAAGATGAAATCATGCCTGTAAGAGTTTTTTATCCTAAAAAAGTTTCTTTTATAAAAGGGGTAATTATTTTTATACCAGGAATTGCAGATGTTACTGAATCATATTTTAAATATGGAGACATTTGCAAGGAAATAGCTTTAGAAACAGATAAAATGGTTATAGCTTTAGATTATGAAGAGTCTTCTTTAGTTTACTTACATTTAGTAGATGAATGCTTTGAAATGATTACTTATTTATACAATAAATTAATTAAAAATGGTGTTTTAGAAAAAAATATCATTTTGATGGGTGACTCCATCGGTGCTAGTATAATTGGTACCATAAATTATCGTAACTTAAATGAAAAAAAGATTACTATTTCTAAAAATGTTTTATTATATCCCGTTTTAAGTGGCGAATATTTTGGAACTTCTAATTTTTTATCTATTTCTAAAAATGAAAAATATAATTTATTAGTATTAAGAAGAATACAAGAGTATTATAAAAAAAATGCTCAAGAAGATTTAGATAACGAAGATGTTTTTCTTCTAAAAAGAAAGGATTTTTCTGGTTTTGCCAAAACTTTACTTATTACAGGAAATTTAGATTGTTTAAAAGATGAAGGTAAATTTTTTGCTGAAACTTTACAGAAATCTTCGGTTGAATGTGAATATTTTAATTTAAGTTTTGAAAATCATGGCTTTTTAAAAGATATTGATATGGAAATGAAAAAGGAATTATACACTTGTATAAAAACTTTCCTAGAAACATAGATATATGTTATAATAATGAATATGGGTAGATATTTGCTTTAAATAAGAGAAAGGAATTGATTTATATGGAAAAGAAAAAAACAAAAAAAGAAATAGTAAGAATGCTTCTTAGTAATAATGAACTTGATGAAAAAGATGAAGAAGAATTACTGGATTTATTAATTGATCAACCTATAAGTATTGATGTTGATAAGCAAGAAGAAGCTAAAATGTCTTTTGGAGATAAAGTAGCTGACAAGGTAAGTGAAGTTGCTGGTAGTTGGACTTTTATTGGGCTTTTCATTTCCTTTTTAATAGCTTGGACTATTATAAATGGTGTTGTCTTAAAAAATGCTAATCCTATTGATCCTTATCCTTTCATTCTTTTGAATTTAGTCCTTTCTTGCATAGCAGCTATTCAAGCTCCTATCATTATGATGAGTCAGAATAGACAAGCTGAAAAAGATAGTCTTCGAAATCAAAATGATTATCGTACTGATTTAAAAAGTGAATTAATATTAGAAGAGCTCCATGACAAAATGGAATTAATTTTAAAAAATCAAAAAAAGATTTTAAAAGCCTTAAAAGAGGAAGATGAAGCAAATGAAAAAAATTAGTTTAAGTATTTTATTAATCATTTTATGTTTCTTTTTAACAGCTTGTGATAATGATACAACTAAAATTGATACTATTGAAAACGATGATGGAAAAATAGATAGTATTGATGAAGTTACTAAGAAAAAAGGAACTTTAATATGTACAAGAACCGCAACAGCTAATAATGCTGAACCATTTTTTAATTACACAATTAATTATAAAAATGATGAGATTTTAAGCTTACATTCAATAGAAGGTTTAACATCAAGTGATAGTTCTGTTCTTGATGAATATGAAGAAGCTTATAGAAAAATTAGTAGTTATTATACGGATTTAAAATATTATGATACAGAAGTAACTCGAAATAATAATACTGTTACTTGGGATACAACTATCAATTATGAAAAGATAGATATTGCTGCCTTACTTGAATTAGAGGGTGAAGATGATAACATTATTGAAAATGGCAAAGCCCATCTTTCAACGTGGCTTGAATTAGCTAAAAAAGTTGGTACTACTTGTGTGGAAAAGTAGTTATCTTTTGTTCTGATAGTTTAACTGGATAGAATATTTCCCTCCGACGGAAATGGTATGGGTTCGAGTCCCGTTCAGAACACCAAATAAAAAAAGATTTTTTTAATCTTTATTCAAAAGGAATATTGCAAATAAAACCAAGATTTTTTTCCTTAAAAGAAATTTCTTCTCGACTTTTAATAGTCCAAATTAAAATAGGCATTTTTTCAATATATTTTTGCCATTTTTTTTGTTTAAACATTTTTTTGGAAATAGCTAGAAAATCTGGACGACAAAGTCTAATCATAAGATTGCTTTTTAACAACGAACTAATTAACTTATTTTTACTATAATTTTCAGTTAGAAGTAATCCTCTTGGAATTAAAGGAGCATTTTTCTTAAACCATAAAACTATTAATGGATTAAATGATTTAATAAGGTAGTTGTTAGGATAATTTTTTAAATCTTCAAGTAAAACTTTACAAGTATCATCAATTCTTTTTGTATTTTTTATTTCAATGTCTAAAAGAACTTTTCCATTAACTAGTTTCAATACTTCTTTTAGAGTTGGAATTTTTTCCTCAGAATTAAGTAAATTAAATTGTTCTAATTGTTCATATGTTAAATCTTGTACAAAAAGATTCTTTTCAGTCATTCTAAACAAATTATAATCATGAAAGACAACTAAAATATTATCTTTAGTTAATTGCACATCTAATTCGATAGGTCTATTTTCTTTAACACTAGTTTTGAAAGCTTTTAGAGAATTTTCTGGTATCAAATCATTATGATTACCTCGATGGGCAATAATTATATTTTCTAAATTAGGTATTTTTTTCATATCCATTCTTCTTTCTATTAAATAATATTTAAAGAAAAAAATTTTATTAATCTTTTCACTATTATAGCATAGTCTTTAATAAAGAAAAATATCTTTGAAAATTAGTCTTTTTATGTTAATATAACTTATATGCCGATATAGTTTAGTGGTAAAACAGATCCTTGGTAAGGATCAGCGGTAAGTTCAATTCTTACTATCGGCACCAGA
>CANRAX010000014.1 GCA_947628635.1 uncultured Bacilli bacterium
TTTATTCACCAGCTTTTTCCACACAATTATTATTTTTTTCTATTTATATAATACCCCCCCCCCGATGGGTCTTGTCAAGTGAAATTTCGTGCACAAAAAAATTATGAAGAAAAAAATGTTCTTCATAATTTTGGAGTAGTAAAACTTCTTATGGATATAGCCTATTTGGTCCACGGAATAAGAATTGTGTTTCTTTAACACTAGGTATACTAAGTAAAAGCATTGTTAAACGGTCAATTCCTATGGCAAATCCTCCATGTGGTGGACAACCATATTTGAAAAAATCTAAGTAAAATTTTACATCATCACCAAGATTTTTTTCTTTAGCATTTTTCTTTATTTCTTCATAGCGATGTTCTCTTTGAGCACCTGTTGTTATTTCTACACCACGCCATAATAAATCATAGCCTAAAAGATGGCCTTTTTCATCACGCATATGATAAAAGGCTCTTTTATCAGCTGGATAATCAATTACAAATAAATATTCATGATTAAACTTATCCATTGATAATTTATAACATAACTTTTCAGCTTCAGTTGTTAAATCATTTTTCTCTTCATCAGCTACTTTATAACCGTATCTTTCTTCTAATTCTTTATAAATATCAGCTAAACGCATAACTGGAAATGGTAATTTTGGAACAATTATTTCGGTACCAAAAACTTCTTTTATTTTTTCTCCATAAACTTCATTAGTTTTTTCTAAAGCATATGCTAACATTTCAGCTTCTAAATTCATAACATCATAAAAACTATCTATATAACTAAATTCAACATCAAAACTAGTAAATTCAGTAGCGTGCCTGGAGGTATTTGAATTTTCTGCTCTAAAACAAGGAGCTACTTCAAATACATTGGAAAAACCTGAAGCAATAGCCATTTGTTTATAAAATTGCGGTGATTGAGCAAGATAAGCTAATCTATCAAAATACTTAACTTCAAAAACATCAGCTCCACTTTCACTAGCGGCACCTATAAATTTAGGAGTATGAATTTCCGTAAAATTGTGTTCATACAAGTATTCTCTCATATAACGTACTATTGTACTTTGAACTTGAAACATAAAAATATTTTTGTCATTACGTAAATCAATAAAACGATAATCAAGTCTTGTATCTAAATTTACAGTAGATAAATCTTTAAAATTGAAAGGTAATTCTTCATTTGACATACTAGTAACTTCTATATTGGTAGGGATAATTTCCATACCATTTAATTTTACTTTAGGTGATTCTATAACAGTACCTGTTATTTTAACGGTACTTTCTAGAGGTAAGCTACTAATTAAATCAACCATTTCGTTATTTTTTTCTTCACTCTTTTCAATAGTAACTTGAACTTTTCCAGTTGAATCTCTTAAGATAACAAATTGAACCCATTGTAAATCTCTAATATTATCTACAAAGCCACTAAATTCAACTTCTTTTCCAAAGTAATTTTTTAATTCATTTGCAAATATCTTTTTCATTTTTCCTCCTCATGTTTATGACAATGACAATTTCCACCACAGCTATGATTTCCATCACATTCGTGATCTTCGTAACTAAAATCATTTACATCATCTATAATAGTGTTTAATTTTTCATCTAGGTAATAAACTATCATATCTAAGCTAATAATATCTTCTTCTTTAGTTTTGTTATTTTTGATTGTTATTTCATTATTATTCAAATCTTCGCTATTTAAAACAGCAATATATTTGGCATTTAAGCGATCAGCTTGTTTAAATTGAGCTTTTAAAGTACGATTATTATATTCTGTGTCAACTATGAAACCAGCTAAGCGAAGTTCTTGAGCAAGATAAAGAGCATATTTTTTTTCTTCTTCATTAACGTAAAGTAAAAATAAATCTATATCTTCAACAATTGGTAATTTAACATTTTCTAACTCTAGAGCTGTTACTAAACGACCAATGCCTGATGCAAAGCCGATACATGGAGTATCAGGGCCACCTAGTTCTTTACACAAACCATTATATCTTCCGCCACCACCTAAAACATTGTTAGAACCAAAGCCCTCTACTTTTGCTTCTATTTCAAATACAGTATGATTATAATAATCAAGACCTCTTACAATATTAGGATTTATTTCATATTTTATTTCAAGTACATCTAAATAATCTTGAACTTTTTCAAAACGGTCTCGGCTTTTTTCATTTAAAAAATCTAATGTCTTAGGAGCATTCTTTAGGATGTCTTTGTCAGCGTCAACTTTACAGTCTAAAATACGTAAAGGATTTTTTTCTAATCTTTCCTTACAATCTTCACATAATTCATTAATGTGTGGTTTAAAATATTTTATTAATTCTTCTCGATACTTTTTTCTTGACTCATTATCACCTAAAGAATTTATATTTACTTTTATTTCTTTTAGGCCTAGCATTTTATAAATATTAACAGCTAAAGAAATAATTTCTGCATCGCTTAGAGGATCATCACTACCTAATATTTCCATACCAAATTGTGTAAGTTCCCTATCTCTACCAGATTGAGGTCTTTCATAACGATACATTGTTCCATTATAGTAAACTTTAACTGGAAGAGATGGATCACCATACATCTTATTTTCAATGAAACTTCTTACTACTCCAGCCGTTCCTTCAGGTCTTAAGGTAATATCTCTACCACCTCTATCAACAAAATCATAAGTTTCTTTAGTAACTATATCAGTTGTAGAGCCAATTCCTCTATGAAATAATTCAGTAGCTTCAATTATAGGAGTTCTAATATAATTATAATTATATTTTTCCATAGTCATATCAATTATAGAATCAATAAATTTCCATATTTTAGCTTCTTTGCCATAAATATCTGTACAACCCTTTTGTTTTTGTATCATAATTTTTCCTCCTTAAAATAAAAAGTGCCACCTCCTAAGGACGAATTTTCTTCGTGGTGCCACCTTATTTTTTACTCCTTTTAACTTATATCGTAGTTAAGACGCTTCTTAATAATTAGGATGTCTTCAGCTAGAAATATTTAAATATTTTCACCAACCATATTCTCTCTTAAAAATATTTATTAACCTACTCTTTCCCAAGAAGTTATTTATATTATAATTAATTTATTTTTATTAATCAAGATATTCTTCTAAATGTTTTGTTAAAATTTTAGGATTAGTATCTAAGTCAAATCCTTTACTTTTTAATTCAGCAATGGTTAAATTCTTATCTCTAAAGTCAAGAAATTTAGAAAAATTAGCTTTATCACTTAATAAAGTTTTACTAAGTAAATAACCATATGTATATTGAATAGTTTCTGATACGTCAACTTCTTCTTCTAAATATTCATTAGATATATTTTCATTAAGAGGAAAATTTTGCGAATTTTTTCGAAGCATTTTAATAATCTCTTTTTTTGTTGGAAGATAACTGTATAAATTTAAATAATCTTCTTGTGTTAATGCACATAATAAACAAGCTGAATCAAGAGAAAGACTATAAGCTAATAACGTGTTAACTAATCCTATAACAGCATAATCTTTATAAAGAGAATTTTTAATTAGATAATTATATAAATCTAAAGAATAAGCAGTTGAAAGAGTTTCATTGAAAAAACTATTAGAATTATATAGTGAAACATCTACTTCACTTTTTGTCTTCGACAAATTATTAGAGTCATATACATGAGCTGTTTCATGAACATAAGCTTCTAAAAAGCGAAGATCAATTAAATCTTTTCGGATTAAAACATTGGATTTTTTTTCTAAAGGATTAAAAATTGATAAAGCATTTGATTTTAGAATTCTTTCATCTTTTAGACGATAAAATCTTTCTTCAGCCATTAATTCTTCGAAAAGATGGAGCATTTCTTTATTTTCATCTTTAAAATAACTAATTAAAATATCATATAATTCATTTTTATCTAATTTTTTATTGTATAGTTTTTCAAAACGCTTATAGTAACTACTTTTAGCAAATGAATCTAAAAAAGTAATTAAATAATTTAAATTTCGAAGCAAAATATTTTGTAATTTATCTTTTTCTTGTAAAAAGAAAGTATCATTTTCCGAAAAATATTTACTAGATTCTTTATTTAATAAATCTTCAAAATCGCCATTTTCTTCTATTTCTGGAATAAAAATTTTACATTTTTCATTAAGCCCATATAAATAGCAATATGTTTTATAGGTTCTTAGATATATATACAATTCTTCAGTATTTTGACAAGCAAAAATTTTATCAGCTAAATTTTCAATTTGGAGTATGAAATCAGCTAAAGTATTTTTTATAGGTATCATAACTTCCCCCCTGAAGTCATTTATTTTTCAAGCATAATAGTTGTTGGTCCAACATTTGTAAGGGATATTTCCATATCAGCACCAAAAATGCCTTCTTCAACATTAACATAATTTCGTAGTTCTTTATTAAATTCTTTATAAAGTTCACTAGCAAACTTATTATTTAAGGCTTTAGTATAACTAGGACGGTTTCCCTTTTTACAATCAGCATATAAGGTAAATTGAGAAATAGATAAAATACTTCCTCCATAATCTAAAATACTTTTATTCATAATACCTTCTTCGTCAGGAAAAATACGAAGATTAATTACTTTTTTAGCTAAATATTTTATTTTTTCTAAATCATCACCATCTGTAAAGCCGACAAATAAAACGAGACCCGATGAGATTTCACCTGTTATTTTATTTTCTACTTTGCAAAAGGCTTTATTGCTTCTTTGAACTAAAACTCTCATCTAATCACTCTTTCAATATTTTCAACATAAGGATATTTTGTTAAGGATAAAACTAATTTTTGATATTGCTCAACTCCTGCTAGATAACAAGTTACTTCATAGGAATTGTAATCATTTCTATTAATAGTTTTTATTCCATCTATATTAATATTTTGCATAGATATAGTTTGCATTAAATCAAGCATATGATTTTCTGTTGTTGTAGTATTAATTAAAAAGCAAGTAAAATATCTTTTATTGGTATTAGTATTCCATTTTACTTCTAGCGTTCTTTCTTCTAGCATTTCAAGATTATGGCAATTCAATCTATGAACTGTTATTCCATTACCTTTCGTTATATAACCAACAATTTCATCTCCATAAATTGGATTACAACAATTAGCCAAATTTACCTTTACTTTATCAATACCACTAACAATAATATCAGCATCAATATTAGTTGGCGTTTTAACTATTTTTGGAGTTTTAGCGTCTTCATCTTTATTTACTATATGTATAACTGATGAAGCACTTGACTTGCCATTACCAATAATGTGATAAACTTCTTCTAGATTTTCTACTTTTAAATTTTCACATATTTTAGCAATATTTTCTTCCGTAAAAAAGTCGGCATAGGCTATTTTTTTCTTTCGTAATTCTTTTTCTAAAAGATATTTACCTCGTTCAAGATAAATTTCACGGTCATTTTTAGAAAAGAAACTTTTAATTTTGCTTTTTGTTTGAGTAAGCTTTACCATATTAAGCCATTCTTTTTTAGGAGTTGAACTTTTATTGGTATTTATTTTGACAATATCGTTATCTTTTAATTCATAACTTAAAGGCACAATATTATTATTAACAATGGCACCTACTGTTGTTTCGCCAACTTTTGTATGAATTTTATAGGCAAAATCTAAAGCCGTTGCGCCTTTTGGTAGTTCTATTACGTCACCTTTAGGTGTAAAAACATAAATATTATTATTCAACACTTCATTTTTAACGCTATTAACAAATTCCTCATTCGTCAATCCATCGTGACTTAAATCGATAATAGACTTAAAAAATTGAAGTTTTTGCTCAGTAGAATTCATAAGATTAGCTCTAACTTTAGAACCGCCACTTTCTTTATAAGCCCAGTGAGAAGCTATACCATTTTCAGCTATTTCATCCATTTCATAAGTTCTTATTTGAATTTCAAATAAATAGCCATCTGTACCAAAAACTGTTGTATGAAGTGATTGATACATGTTTGGTTTTGGCATAGCAATATAGTCTTTAAATCTTTTTGGCAATGGACGATACTTAGAGTGAATTAAACCTAAGGCTAAGTAGCATTCTTGTTCTGTATCGACTAAAATTCTTAAAGCTAATAAATCATAAATATCACTGAATTTTTTACCTTTATCTAATTTATTATAAATACTATAAATACTTTTGGCACGACCTTTTATTTCATGCTTTATATTATGTTCATTTAGTAAATCATCTACTTCATGCTGCATATCATAAACTGTTTTATCACGTTCTAATTTTGTTTTATTTAATTTCTCAGCTATATCATAAAATACATCTGGTTTTAAATAACGTAGGGATAAATCTTCAAGTTCACTTTTTATCTTGTGAATACCTAGGTGATGAGCAATAGGGGCTAAAATTTCTAAGGCTTCATGAGCTTTTACTTTTTGTCTTTCTTCTGGTAAAGCCCATAGGGTTCGCATATTGTGAAGACGATCAGCAAGTTTAATTATAATAACGCGTACATCTTCACTCATACCTACTATAATTTTTTTATAATAATCAATTAAATATTCATTTTCAGTGGAAAAATTAATTTTACTTAATTTGGTTACACCTTGAACTAATTTAGTAATTGATGAATGAAAATTTTGCTCCATTTCTTCAGCTGTACAATCACAATCTTCTAAAACATCATGCATAAGGCCAGCACTTATTGTTTCATAATCTGCATAAATAGTTGTTAAAATTTGTGCAACACATAAAGGATGTTGAATATATGGTTCTCCTGACTTGCGGAATTGTCCTTCATGTTTTAGTTTTGCAAATTCATAAGCCCTTTTAATCGTATTTAACTCCTCTTCAGAAGTTATGTATTTTTCACAACGCTCAAGAATAGTTTCTATGGTAACTGTTTCGACTTTAGACAAAGGACTCATCTCCCCTCATTAACAATTTATTCCTTTTATTTTCTTTTCTTCAAATTCATCAGTATAAATTTTTTTAACTTTTTTTGGCTTATTTAAACTTCTTTTTTCTAAAAGTAGGAAAACAATTGTCGCAATATAAATTGAAGAATAAGTACCACAAATTAAACCAAATAACATAGCCATATTAAATGGTAGAATTTCTCTAGAACCTAGGAATATTAAGAAAATAACAGGCAGTAATGTTGTAATTGATGTATAAATTGTTCTACCAAATGTTTGACGGATACTTATATTACATATTTCCTCTAGTTTTTTAAAGGTCAATTTTTTAAGATCAACTTCTTTTAAATTTTCTCTTATTCTATCAAAAGAAACAATCGTGTCGTTAATTGAATAACCTATAATAGCTAAAATAGCAGCAATAAACATTGAAGATACTTCTAAGCGGAAAATAGCAAATAAACTAAATACAATAACAACATCATGGATTAAAGCAACAACACCAGCTACGGCATAACTTAGTTTAAATCTTATTGAAACATAAATTATAATTCCTAATAGAGCAATTAAGACAGCTAAGCAAGCATTTTTAATAAGTTCTTTTTTAACAATATTAGAAACAACACCAATATTTACTTTAGCATTATATTTTTCTTCAAAGTAAGAATTGATTTCTTTTACATCGTCTCCACCTAAAGCACGATCAATACGAATAGTAATTTCATCATCATTTTTTGTAATGTTGGAAGCCTTTAAATTAAATTCATTTAAATCAGATTTTAATTCCTTTTTACTAATTTTTTCTTCAGTAGATATATTTATATCTGTTCCAGCTTTGTAGTCAATACCAAGATTAAGGCCTTTGAAACTAAAGAAGCATAAACCTACTAAGGCAACTATAATAGATATCATACAGCATAAAACTTTATGTTTTAAGAAATTAACATTTTTAAAAGGAATTACTTTTACTTCTTCATTTTTACTTACGTTAGGTATGTCATCTTTCTTAACTTTGATAAAGAAGTAAGTTTTGTCCATAAAATAATCATTTTTTAAGAATAGTTTTAATAACACCCTTGTTAAGAAAACCATTGTAAACATTGTTACAACAATAGTTATAATTAACATAGTGGCAAAACCTTTAATACTAGATTCACCAAAGATAAACATTATAATAGCAACTATTAACGTTGTAAGATTTGCGTCAATTATAGAAGTAATACTTTGTTTAGAACCTTCTTTAAAAGCAATTTTTAAACTTTTACCTTTATAAAGTTCTTCTTTGATACGGGCAAAAGTAATAACATTAGAATCAACGGCCATACCGATACCTAATACTAAAGCGGCTATACCTGGAAGAGTTAGAACACCTCCTACTACCCAGAAAACAGCAAAAACTAAAATAGTATAAATCATCATTGAAACTGAAGAAATGAAACCAGCAAAATGATAAACACAAATTAGTACAAGAATAATAGATACAATACCAATAATTCCAGCAATTAAAGTTTTTTCAAGAGTTTGATCACCAAAGCTAGCACCAACAGTAGTTGAAGATATTTCAGTTAGTTTACTAGGTAATGAACCACTATTAATTAAATCAACTAAATTACTTACCTCTTCTTCTGTAAAGTTTCCTTGAATGATAACGTCACTCGCAAAACCTTGAGAAACAGTAGCGGCACTTAAACAATTAGAACCACTGCTACCGCATGAATTACTTTCTTTGGCATAACTATCAGTTAATTCATTATAATCTAACCAAATGACAATCATATTATTTTCATAATCTTTTACTTTATTTGTAACTTCATAAAATTTATCTTTATCTTTTACACTTAAGGCAACGGCTGGATTACCAGCAGAATCTTGACCAATTTTTGCCCCACCTGCTTTTAAGACATCACTAGTCATTAATAAATTATCATCAGTATCACGAAAAGATAAAGTCGCAACAGTTGATAATTGGCTACGAGCTTCATCGGGGTTAGTTACTCCAGCTAGTTTAACTCTTATTCTATCGTTACCCTCTATAATTATTTCAGGTTCACTAACTCCTAAGCTGTCTATTCTTTTACTTAATGTTTTATAAGTTGCGGTTATTTTTTCATTAGTCATTTTAGAACCATCAATTGATTCAGCTTTATATAATACTTCAAATCCTCCTTGTAAATCTAAACCAAATTTTAGATTTTTGAATAAAGGAATGAATAAGAAGCAAATTAGTACAACTAGTAAGACTAGTATAGTTGTTGTAATTATGATACGTTTTTTTCCAGTATTTTCTTTTTTCATTATCTCACCTCTATATTTCTTCGTAATCATTAAAATACTTAGTTCTTCTACTTTTTACCATTTTTCCTTTTAAATATTCATCAATTTTCTTTTCGTTAGTATGCATAATATCATCAACAATATCTGATAGCATTAAATTTTTAGAAGCTTTCCACTTAACTTGAATTAAATAATTCCAAATATCAATATCGCTAATATAAGGATAACCCAATCTATGTAGTTCTGTTTGTTTAGCTTGTAAGGCAGGACGAACTCTTGTGAAAAGCTCTTCTTTTGTAGAAAATTCATAATCCATAAAAGACCACAACCTTTTTATAAGAACTAATTTTATTATAACAGATTTTAGCTATTTTGAAAGAAGAAAAGAAAAAAATCATTAAAATTAATGACTTTTTTAGACTTTAATCATTCATAAAAATATTAATATCGTCATTAGTCTTATTTTAAGCAAAGCTTTTGTCTTTAATTTTTGATCTTTTGTTTTACTTTTTCTTTTCGAGCAATAAAGTTATTAATTGCTTCCATTTGACTTTCAGCAAATAAATAAAAGGCAGTTGGACCATAATAATCTAAGTTAAAAGAAGTCAAGGAAGCATTTAATTCTTCATAGCTTGTTGTAATATCATCGCTTATAACACTTTTTATAGGTATATAATGATTATCATTTACACCACATATAGTAGCTAAAACTTGTTGGTTTGATAATTTATATAAGTAAAGTGTATAGCCTTGTTTAATTACTCTATCAACTAAATCATTTTCTAATTTTTCAACAGCCAAATTTTCTAAAGGAATATTACTTATTTCATTATTTGCATCATTTAAAGCCGATAAAATAGTATTTCCTTCTGCATAAGCTATTAATTTTTCTTTTTCCTTTTTAGCTTCTTTTTTTTCTACTCTGACAACAGGATAATGTAGGGAGCAAGAAAAAGCTTTAATATAACAACCTTCATTTAAAAGTTTTTCTAATCCTGTAAAATCTTTTTTTATCATTCTTAAATCCTCCTAATAAAAGATATACTTAATTTTTTTCAAACTTTTCTCTTTAGTTTCTTATTATAAAAAACCAAAAAGAAAAAAGCAACTAATTAGTGTTTTTTTTCTCAGTTGAACTTTTAGCTCTTGGAAATGTGTTATAGTAAACTTCTTTTAATCTATCAGATGTTACATGAGTATAAATTTGAGTAGCTTTAATACTTTCATGACCTAATAATTTTTGAACTGTTGTTAAATCACAACCTTCATTCAAAAGATGTGTCGCAAAAGAATGTCTAATCATATGGGGTGAAATTTTTTTATTAAGAGTACTCTTTTCAATTATTTGATCAAGGATATAGCGAACTCCTCGTTCTGTTAATTGTCCTCCATTATTATTTAAAAATAAGTAAGGGCTATTTTTTGAATTTAAGCGATGATAGCCATCTTCTAAGTAATTATCAAGAGCTTCTTCACAATAAGCACCATAATTGACATAACGCTCTTTATTACCTTTACCAAGTATCAAAATAGTACGATTACTTTGATTAATATCAGCTACTTTGATATTGACAAGTTCTCCAACTCTAGTTCCCGTAGCATAAAGCATTTCTAAAAGTAATAAATCTCTTTGACCTAAAGGAGTTATTGTATTAGGAATATTAAACAATTCTTCTAGTTCATTATATTCAAAATAACGAGGAAGTTTTTTTTGCTTTTTAGGACCATTAACAAGAGAAAAGACATTACTCTTAATTATTTTTTCATTAGCTAAAAATTTATAAAAACTACGTAAAGAACTTAATTTACGATCTATGGTTGAATTAATATCTTTCTTTTGCTCTTTTAAATACATAAGATAAAAACGAATATCGTCATATTCTACGTCTTTAAAATCAAGATTTTCCCTAGTTAGATAAGCTAAAAATTCTTTAATATCTTCTTCATAATTATTAATAGTATATTTTGAATAATTTTTTTGAAATTCTAGATAATCTAAATATTTTATAAGAATATTATTCAAATTTTGGCCTTCTTTCCAGAACTATCTTCATTTTCTTTTAATTTAGCAAGATAATTTTTATAAATTAAAGTCCAAAGATAAATTCTATCAATGTCTTTATTCTTTTTTAAAGTTTTATATAAGGTTTTTTCATCATTTCTTATTTCTTCTTCTAAAAGATTAGTGTTGCTAAAATTGAGAAAGGCTTTTTGATATTCATTTTTATGAGCAGTATAAATAATTAAATTATGAAATAAACTGCTAGGTAATAAATGTTTTAAAGCTTCTGTTTCAAGAGAAGATATTTCTTTTTCTGAAGAGAAAAAAGAATAATTTATTTTTGGTTTATTATCTTTAAAACTTAAAAAACCAAATGGTAAGTCTAAAAAAGTATGAAATATGTCTTCTATTTTTTCGGCAAGTGATATGTTAGGAACCTCTGGAAGAATAAATTTTTCAGGAAATGATGACTCATTTTTATTTTTATCAATACTTTGTTCAGCAAGTTCTTCAGGATTGGGTTTTTCATTAGAAACATAATCAGTTAAATTAAGTTGACCTGGAATATATTCTTTATCTAAAACTTCTAGTAATTTGGGTTCAATTTTTTTTCTAGAAGAACCATTAACATTCAAGTAATCAATATTATTATTAAAAGTATTACCAGGAAGAGTTTCTAAATAATCATAGCGATTAAGAGCTTCGATAATATTTCTAATGGTACTGTAATTTTCAAATGCATTTATATTTTGATACTTAATACTATAATTTTGAGAACCTTTCCAAAAATTATCTGTTAAACGTTTAGGTACATTAGTTGTTTCACAAGTTAGCATATTACGAAATTCTTGGGAACTATTAGCCTTTGAAATTAATTTATTAAATACTTTATCGATAAGTTCTTTTGGACTTTTTTTATCACCATTTATAAAAGAATGAGCTATCTGTCTTAAATCTTCAAGACGCTTTTTACCTTCAGGATTATAAATTACCTCATAAAATATTATGTATTCTTTATTATTTCTCTTTTGTTTTTTAGCAATAAATAAATCCATATTAGGAGTTTTTATATAACCATTTTCATGCATTCTTTTAAGCATTTGGGAAGCTGAGGAAAATTTTGTTGTAACCAAATCAATTGCGGCAAGAGAATTTCTTCTTTTAAAAACGGGATTTTGTTTTTCACTTAAATACCAATTTTCTTTTAAAGAAATAATTTCAAATTCATTTGTATCTTTATCTCTTCCAACTAAATAATAATCTTCCATAAATTATTCACCTCTTACTTCTTTTAGGTACCTTAGTTAATAATTTTTATTGTCAACTTTATTGTAAAGCATACAAAAGAAAAATGTCAAGCTACTTGATATGTTTCTCGACATTTAAATTTTCTTTAACTTTTTCGATAGAGTCTTTAATGTAACGAGCAAAAAAATACCCTTCTTCATTTTCAGTTCTTTCGGCTATAAATCTTTCTAAAACTTTTAGACATAAATCTTTATTTTGATAGGCAATACCATAAGAAAAATAAAGATTTTCTTCTTTAGTAAGTGTATCTTTTACTAATTCATAAAATCGTTTTAGAGTTGAAAAATCACTTAAAAGATTGTATATATCTCTCTTATTATCAATCAAATAAGGCCTTGTGTTAAAATTTACAGAAAGATATTTTGTTTGTTCAATATCTTCATCAGAAAAGTTATAAAGATATAAGGCTGATAAAGGTAGTGAACTAGGTTCATAGGATATGGTAAATTCGCCTTTTGGAGCTTCTAAGTGAAAATTTTCTTTTAATTGATCAACATTTTTTAGATTATAAGTTTTTACATCTAAAGATTTTAAATCAGTTGTTAAAAGGGGCACCTCTTCTGTATCCGTTTTAAATATTAAAGTAGCTTCCATAGAAAGTCATTCCTTTCGTTTATTTATCTTTTTTATTTTTTTTCTTTTTTTTCATATTCACAAGAAGAACATTTTATTTTATTATTTTTTTCAACAAGATAAGAACCACAATTAGGACATTTTTCTTCTAAAGGCTTATCCCAAGAGGCAAATTTACATTTTGGATAATTACTACAACCATAGAAAACTTTGCCACGGCGAGTTTTTCTTTCGATAATTTTCCCTGAACAATTAGGACAATCCATTATTTCGATTACTTTCTTTTCTTCTTTTTTAATATATTTACACTCAGGATAATTGGAGCAAGCTGTAAATTCTCCATAGCGACCTTTTCTTATTACTAAAGGATTGCCACATTCAGGACATTTTTCTCCTGTTTCAACGGGAGCTTTTTTCTGCATATCAGTAAAGGCGTCTTTTACACGAGGTTCAAACAACTCATAAAACTTGGCTAAAACATTATTCCAAACCAATTTACCATCAGCTATTTCATCTAGTTCACTTTCCATTTGTCTTGTATATTCAACATTAATTAAATCGCTAAAAAATTCTTGCAGTTTATCAGTTGTTTCTATACCAATCTCCGTTGGTTTGAATTTTTTATCTTCTAATTTGACATAATTTCTTTCTTTAATGGTATCTATTGTTTTAGCGTAAGTTGATGGTCGTCCAATACCTAATTCTTCCATTTCTTTAATAAGTTTAGCCTCTGTATATCTACTTGGTGGTTTAGTGAAATGTTGCTGACAATCGACATCATTAGTAATAGCTTCTTGTTTTTCATTTATTTCAGGTAAAATTTTATCTTCACTTGTTTCATAATCTTTATAAACTTTTAAGTAACCATCAAATAAAAGAATTTGTCCGGTGGTTTTAAATTTATAATCATTATTATCAAATATTATTGTTGTTTGATTAACTGTTGCATCGGCCATTAATGAAGCAAGAGTTCTTTTATAAATTAAGCTATATAATTTAAATTCATCATTCGATAAAAACTTTTTTATTTTTAAGGGTTCTCGCATAACACTTGTTGGTCTAATACCTTCATGAGCGTCTTGAACATTTTCAGTATTTTTGGCTTTTTTAATACGACCTTTATATTCTTTACCATAATTTTTTTCAATATAAGATAAAGCTTGTTTAACGAAATCATCTGATAAACGAATAGAATCAGTTCTCATATAAGTAATAAGTCCGACTGTTTCATTCTCTAGGTCAATTCCTTCATAAAGTTTTTGAGCTATACTCATAGTTTTCTTAGCTGGAAAACCTAATTTTGTTGAAGCTTCTTGCTGTAAAGTAGAAGTTATAAAAGGATATTTACTCTTACGACTTTTTTCTTTGGTTTCAACTGATTCAACAGTGTATGTAGAACCTAATTTAGCTAAAACAGCTTTTGCCTCTTCTTCACATTTTAATTCAATGTCATCTTTTTTATATTTAAAAAGTTCAGCTTCATATTCTGGAAAGATAGCCGTAATAGTCCAATATTCTTCAGGATTAAATTTTTCTATTTCTCTTTCTCGATCAACAATTAATTTTAAAGCCACACTTTGAACACGACCGGCACTTTTAGCACCAATTTTATTTTGTAAAAGTTTAGAAAGACGAAAACCAATAATTCTATCTAATATTCTTCTTGTTTCTTGGCTTTTAACTAAATTATCATCAATAATAGTAGGATGTTTCATAGCTTCAAGAACTTTATCATGTGTTATTTCATTAAATAAAACACGTTTATAGTCTTTATCTTTAATACCTAAAGTATCTTTTAAATGCCATGCAATGGCTTCACCTTCACGGTCAGGGTCGCTAGCAAGATAGATTAAATTACTATTTTTAACATCTTTTTTTAAATCATTAATTATTTTAGTTTTTCCTTTAATAGCAACGTAATTTGGCTTAAAGCCATTCTCAATGTCAACGCCTAAACCATATTGACCAGAAGTAGCTAAGTCGCGAATATGACCTTTTGAAGAAACAACCTTATAATCATTTCCTAAGTATTTTTCAATTGTTTTACTTTTACTTGGACTTTCGACAATAACTAAATTTTTAGGCATATGCAACACTTTCCTTTCTCATATACTTATACTAATAAATTTTTGCTTTGTCAATCAAACTGGTTCTTTTTCATGTGAATCCAGATAATCTTTGACAGGAGCAAAACTACGTCGATGTTGTTTTAAAATTCCATATTTCTTTATAGCTTCTAAATGTGTTTTAGTACCATAACCTTTATTATTTTTAAAATCATACATAGGATATTGTTTATCAAGTTCATAAAGCATACTATCCCTAGTAACTTTAGCAATAACACTAGCTGCTGAAATAGTAATACTTTTTAAATCACCTTTTATAATTGATGTATGGGGGATGTCTAATTCAAGTGGCATGGCGTCAATTAAAACGTGCTCTATTTTACATTTTTTACTGCAAGCAGATATAGCTTTATACATTGCTAATTTAGTTGCTTCATAAATATTTATTTCATCAATTTTTTGAGCATCAATGATACCAATACCAATTCCCAAAGCTTGTTTTTTTATTTCTTCATAGAAATAATTTCTTTTCTTTTCCGTTAATTTTTTAGAATCAGTTAAACCATCCAAGGAAAATGTCTCAGGTAAAACAACGCAAGCTGTAACAACTGGTCCGATTAAAGGTCCTCTTCCTACTTCATCAACACCTGCAATATATTTTACATTATTTTTACGTAAATTTTTCTCATACCAATAAAAATTATTATCTTCACATAAAAGATATTCTAAATTTTCTAAGAGTTTTTTAAATTTTTTATTTTGGGAAAATTTTAGTATTTCATAACTATATTCTAAATCTGAAACAAAATAATTATTTACTTTAATAGTTCTTTGTTCTTGATAAAAAAGGTACTCTATTTCAATATTATTTTGATATTTTACTATGGTATTAAAACTACCCATTCTTTTTTCCCAATTTATTTCATCATAAATATTTTTAGGGCAAGCTATATTAATTGTATCTACTTTTTCTATTATATCTTGCATTATTAAAGCTGTTGGTCCTAAAAGAATTATTTTTTCTTTAGGAATATTTATCTCTTTTAAGACTTTAATTATTTCTTCTTTTGTCATTTTTATACCTCAAATTAATTGTAACATAATTTTAAGAAAAAGAAAAAAAGGTTTATTTTTCTAATCTGTCAAATGTAATGTTAGAAAAATAACCATCTTTTAAATCTCTAATAATTATGTTAGATACTTTTTCGTAATCGACAACTCCACCTTTTGAAAAAGCTTTTCGAGACTCAGCAATTAAGTTATAAGCTTCAATAAAATCTTCATCTAAAGTTTCAAGATTATATCTTTGTTTTAATTTTTCAGGATATAAGGTAAATAACTTCTTTAGAATAAAAGTAGCAATATCATCAACGTTTAAAATTTCTTCTTTAATCGAAGAAAGACTTGCTAAGATGTGAGCGTTTTCTTGATTTTCTAATTTAGGCCATAATATGCCGGGAGTATCTAGCAATTCAATATCTTTATTAATACGGATCCAATTTAAATTTTTGGTTACGCCTGGTCTATTGCCAACATTTACAGATTTTCTACCAACGAGACGATTTATTAAAGTGCTTTTTCCTACATTTGGTACACCAATAATTAAAACTCTTGCTGGACGGGCTTTCATACCTTGATTTTTCCTTTTTTCATTAATAGGAAGCATTAGTTTTTCAGTTGCAGCAACAATTTCTTTTAGATTGCTTCCATTTAATAAATCAACTTTTATTATTTTGTAATCCTTTTTATAAATTTCTAATATTTTGTCTGTTTGTTCTTTATCACATAAGTCATATTTCGTTACAATTAGAAGACGAGGTTTATCTTTGATAAGCTCATCTATATCAACTATTTTTGAAGAAATGGGCATTCTAGCATCTATTACTTCATAAACAACATCAATAAGAGCAAGTTTTTCTTTTATTTCTCTTTTTGTTTTAGCCATATGACCTGGATACCAGTTGATTACGCTTTTATGCAACCCCTGTTCTTCACTATTATTACTCATTTTAATCACTCACTTTTTCTTCTATTTTCTTTGTTTCAT